>NZ_JADGFC010000206.1 GCF_016744025.1 Sulfurimonas sp. | reverse complement strand
ATATTAAAGTTTAATAAAGATATATCAGTTATTTTTTCAAAAAAAATAATAATGGTTGTATTTAATGATATTGATTAAAAAATTGTTTTTAACAATTATAATGCTTATACTTACTATGAATATTCAAGCTAAAGATTGTATAAAACTAGAACAAATAGATGTTGATGATAGTGAAATCCTTGATTTTAAAAATAAAGAAGAGTTGTTAAAAGACTTTTATGGAAAATGTATTAAAAGTGATACACTAAAAAATATTCTAAATACTCTTTCACAATACTATATAGATAGCGGATATATTACTACTAAAGCATATTTAAAAGAACAAAGTATTTTAAATGGAAAGATGGATATATCTGTGTCAATAGGTACAATAGAGGACATTGTAGATGCTAACACTAGTAAAACAAACAATAAAATAAAAACAGCTTTCGCTCTTCAAAAAAATAAACCATTAAATTTAAGAGATTTAGAAACCTCATTGGAAATGATGAATAGAGTTCCATCTACTGAGTCAAAGTTTGAAGTAAAACCTGGAACTAAACATGGTTCAAGTATTGTAGAAATTAAGACCACGGAAAGCTTTCCTTTACATCTAAATATAGGTGTTTCTGGAGAAAAGAATGTATATGATGAGGATATGTATCTAACTGCTGTTGTCTCTTTAGATAATCCCTTAAATATAAATGATGTTTTAACTTTCACAAATAATGGTAGTAGAGTACAACAAGATTATCAAAGTTTGTCAGGTAAAGAACTAAACTACTCTTTTCCTATTGGAAGCTATTTGTTTGAGTTTATATGGTTTGATTTTTCATATAAACAAAAAGTTCTAGGACTAAATGATACATATGTATCTAAAGGTACGACAGTAGGTTCAACTATAAAAGTTAGTAAAATATTATTTAGAAATAAAGCCAATAAGATAAAACTATCTTTATCCATTCAACATAAAAATACAAAGAATTATTTTTCAAATAAATTACTAGAGGTTTCAAGTTATTCGACAACTTTGGGTCAGCTTAATTTAACACATACTTATGTTCAAAGTTGGGGACAGTTAATAAGTATATATAGTTTTTACCGAGGTATGAACTGGTTTGGAGCTAGAAATGATAGCTATTTTACTGGTGATACAGAAGAAAAATTGCAATTTACAAAGCATACTCTTAGCGAGTATTTATATTATTACCTTCCCGATAACACTTACCAAATGAATTCTAACCTTTATGTTCAATACACAGAAGACCTACTTTATAACAATGACAGACTAAGAGTTGGTAGTTACTACACGGTAAGAGGGTATGAATATTCTTACTATGGAGATACTGGAGCTTACTTGAAGAATGATTTGATTAAAACATTTTATCCAGATTTAAATCCTACATATATAAAAACTATCTCACCGTTTATTGGTCTAGATTATGGATATGTTAGTTGTCAAGATACAAATGAAGGATCATGTGGTGATTTATTAGGTTCGGCTATTGGGTTTAAAACAGATTCCCAAATGATAAGTAGTGACTTTACATTAAGCAGAGCTTTAAAAAAAGTTGAAAACTTAGATATAGAAACATTATTTCGTTACAACATAAATATAGAATTTTAGGAGAACGAATGAAACATATGAAACAATCACTTGCAATACTATTATCATATACTCTTACCTTTATGCTTCTTCATGCTGCAAGCTTACAAGTAGATGGCACTACAAATACAACAATAGAAAAAGCAATAAATGATGTTCCTGTTGTTAATATAGCGAATCCTAATGCTAAAGGTCTTTCTCATAATAAGTTTACTAACTACAATGTGAATAGTGAAGGTCTCATCTTAAACAATTCTAAAACTACAACCGTAAACACTCAGCTTGGCGGATACATAAATAGAAATAAAAACCTAACTTCAAATGCAAAAGTGATTTTAAATGAAGTTACAAGTACCTCAAGATCTCAGTTAAAAGGTTACACAGAAGTAGCTGGACAAAGAGCAGATTTAGTAATTGCAAATCCAAATGGAATTAGTATAAATGGAGCTGGTTTTATAAACACTTCAAATGTAACTTTAACTACAGGTGTACCTATCATAAACAGTGGTAACTTAGAGTCTTTTAATATTTTTGGTGGAGATATAAGTATAGATGGTGATGGACTTGATTCTATGGGTCCAGATAGTACTTCTATATATACGCACTTCTTAAAACTAAATGCTGATATACACGCAAAAAACTTAGATATAAAACTAGGTAAAAATAGTATAGATGCTAATACCAAACAAATAACATCTTCTACAAATAGTAATGAAGTAACTTTATTCCTACTAGATGCATCTACACTTGGTGGAATGTACGCAAATAGAATCTCTTTAGTAGGAACAGATAAAGGTCTAGGTGTAAACCTACCTCCAGAAGTGCTTGCATCTATTGGTGAGATAATTATTACTAATGATGGAAAGATTAACTTACAAAATATAAAAGCAAAAACAGATGTGATTATAGAATCAAAGAGTTCAAATATAGAAGTAAAAGATACGATTTCATCTGGCTCTGATATTAGTTTACAAGCCAAAAATATCACAAATAATGCTCTGATTGATAGTTCAAACGACTTAACTATAACTTCTGATAACTTAACAAATAATATAACTATATTTAGTGCTAATGACATGTACCTATATACTAAAAACACATTAACAAATAATGAAGACTCTACTATACTTGCTGTTAATAATTTAACTATGTCAGCAAATGTCTTGGATAAACAAACACTCAAAATAGTTAATGACAGAGCTTCTATAGAAACTATTAATGGTGATATAAATTTATATGCTAATCTTTTTGAGAATAATGGAGAATTGCTTGAACTAGATGTAAAGACTACAAGTAGAAATGAGATAGAACTATATAAAAATCGTAATAAGGATACTTATATTCTTACTCTTAAATATCTTTCTAGTGCAAAAGTATAATGAACCCCTAAAACTGAACCAGTAAAATTTGTTTTCTTATTTCAAAAATGATAAAATTGAAATAGAAAATATAGGGATTAAATATGAGT
>NZ_JADGFC010000205.1 GCF_016744025.1 Sulfurimonas sp. | reverse complement strand
CTATACAATGGAACAATGCTAATATCTCTTTAAAAAAAATCATAGAAAAAGATAAAAAGTTTAATAAAAATTATTTTAAACAATTTAAAATATTAAAAGAAGAAAAACAAATCATCACTAACCTTACTCTTATAAATAATCAACTTGAATTAATCAACGCTAAAATGAATGTAAAACTTACATATCAAAGTCATGTAACCGAACTTAATCACAATATTAATAAATTGCAAGAAACATTACAATTATTTCACAATGAGCTCAGACTATCAATTGATGAAAACATTAATAATAACTCTGAATTTTTCATATGGACTTTATTACTTTTTTTTATTTTTAATATTGCAGTCTTAACCATGCACTTCTTTTATAAATATTCTATGAAAAACCTTATTAAAAAAGTCAGAAGAAGAGAAGAGAGACTAAACTATGCCATTGAAGCAACAAAAGATGGTTTATGGGATTGGAACCTTGAAACTAATGAGGTCTATTATTCATCAAGATGGAAAGAAACTTTAGGTTATAAAGATAATGAACTACCAAACCTTTATCAAAGATGGATGGATAGAGTTCATCCTGATGACATCGAACAAGCTAAACTTAAAGCTTCACTTAGCCATAAGAATAAAGACGTACTTTATGAAAGTATTCATCGCTTAAAACATAAGGATGGACACTGGATTTGGGCACTTAGTCGTGGAAAGACAATTTTTGATGAAAATTCTAAGCCCTTACGTATGATTGGCTTTTATACAGATATAACAGAACAAAAAAATGTAGAAGATGAGCTTATCGCTTCAAAACAACAGTTTGAAAGTTTTACAAAAAACATTCCAGGTATGGTTTCCATAAGAGATAAAAAAGATAGAATTGCTTATGCTAACAAAGAGCTTCAAACTTTTCTTGAAGAAAAAGACCTTATAGGTAAGTACGCTAGTGATTTTGTTCCTAATAAAATTTCTAAAAAGATGGATGAACTTAACTTACAAGCAAAAGAGGAAGGTTTTGCAGAAGCTATTATACAACATGTTGATATTAATAATAAACCATCTATTTATAAAAGCATGGTATTTAGTATTGGTAAAGAAGAAAATGCTCAAACAGGTTTTATGCATTTCAATATTACACAAGAGTATAAAGATCAATATGAAATAGCAATATTCAAACAAGTTCTTCAAAGTGCTCCTGTTTCTATTATCTTTACAGATATTAATGGAAATATCGAATATGTCAATCCATACTTTTGTAACTTAACTGGTTATTCATTAGAAGAAGTTATTGGTATTAATCCAAAAATTTTAAAAAGTGATTATCACACTAATGAAGAGTATATAGAACTTTGGGAGAAAATAACAAATAATCAAGTTTGGTCTGGTACATTTAAAAATATCAAAAAGAATGGAGATGTATTTTGGGAATCTTCAATTATATCTCCGGTTAGTAATGAGAATGGTGAAATTATAAATTATATTTCAATAAAGCAAGAAATAACTGAACAAATCCATCTTAGAGAAAAACTTGCTAGCAAGGAAGATATAATTATCGCTCAGTCACGGCATGCGGCGATGGGTGAAATGATTGGAATGATTGCTCATCAATGGAGACAGCCTCTCAGTGTTATTGCTATGGGAGCAAATAATCTACTAATAGATATAGATTTAGATGAGACAAACCAAGAAAATGTTGCTGAAGAAGCACAAAGTATTATAAAGCAAACAGAATATTTATCTAAAACTATTGATGATTTTAGAAACTTTTTTCGTCCAAATAAAGAAGTAGAAGAAGTGGCTGTTGAAGAAGTTGTTGATGAAGCTAAAAAAATTATCGGTAAAAGCCTTGAGAATAAACAGATTAACTTATCAATAAACACTAAAAAAAGTTATATAGTTAAGACTTTTTCAAGAGAGTTATTACAAGTTTTTATTAACATATTTAAAAATGCAGAAGAAGCACTTGTAGAAAACAGAGAATTTAAGCGTTTTATAAATATAGACATAACAAATGATATAAGCAATGTAATTGTAATAATAAGTGATAATGGAGGTGGTATTGATAAAAAAATTATAGATAAAATTTTCAATCCATACTTCTCAACAAAAAGTGAAAAAACAGGAACAGGGTTGGGATTATATATGAGTAAAACAATTATTCAAAAGCATCTTAAAGGCACGATAGAAGTTTTTAATATTGAAGAAGGAACTTCTTTTATCATCAAAATACCTATGAAATGGAAAAGTCAATGAATCTTAATTTACTAAAACAATTAGCAAAGAACATAACCCTACTCTATGTAGAAGATGATGAAAAATTGAGAATTTCAGTAGAAAAATATTTAAGGAAGTTTTTTCCTAAACTTAGTACTGCTCAAAATGGCCAAGAAGCTTTAGAGCTTTACCGTAAAAATCAATATGATATTGTTATAACAGATATTGAAATGCCCTTTATGAATGGTATTGATATGGCTAGAGAGATAAAAGATATCAATCCATCTCAAGAAATTATTCTTATCTCTGCATACGCTGAAAAATCATACTTCATAGATGGTATAGAGATTGGAATTAGTGGGTATATGGTTAAACCAATTAACTACATTAAAATGAATCAAATGCTCAATAGATCAATACTTAATGTAAATAATTATAAAGAGCATAATAAGTATGAAATTCTTCTTCATGAGCCAGTTAAAAAACGCACAAGAAGCTGTTGCTTTAGAAAAAGAAAAATATGTGAACTTTGAGATGACCTTAGAATCTTTTGTTACAATGTTAGAACATCGTGATACATACACAGGTGGCCACTCACAAAGAGTTGCCACCTATTGTCGCATGATTGCACAAGAAATGAATTGCTCTGATAAAGATTGTGACTTAATATATAGAGCAGGAATCTTACATGATATTGGAAAAGTAAGTACTCCTGATGCAATTTTGCGACTTAATTAAAAAAACGGGGGTTTAAAAACTCTCTTTTTTTGATAATTGACCAAATAATAATCTACTAAATTTAACTTCAAGCTTTTACTCAAACCTCGATGTAAACTAATCATATTTTTCATATGAGAGAA
>NZ_JADGFC010000204.1 GCF_016744025.1 Sulfurimonas sp. | reverse complement strand
ATACAAAACTCCGTATGAAGTGTTTTTCAGTGAAATGAGTAAAAGATTAGCTAGCTAATTTAGGTGGAAATTGCACTTGTTGTTGGAATTGGCGGATTAATAATATAAAATTTAGTGTTTTGTTCAAGTTCAAGGCAAAATTGAAGAGTTTACTATTGTAAATGACGAAATTTTAACGAAGAAATTGGATAAAAAACTATATTTTAAGAAGTACCCTTCTCCAGATACCTGCGGCACATGACGAATCAAGGTGTGCTGCTGTATTCCTACCCTGACACATTGTCCTAAAACATCATTGCACAGGTCTAAAGAAGAGCGACGAAATTATAGCCAATTATTTTTAAATAACAAAGCTTTTTTCAAATAACTTTCTAGTCGCTTGAAATTGTTGCTACTGCATCTTTTATAGCTTGTAAATATGCCTCATATTCAAAATCTTGATTTGCATCTGCCCCTGCAAATTCTAACTCTTTTGACATCTCATATATTTCATTAAATCTTAAATTTCCAGAACTTCCCTTTAATCCGTGCGCATGTTCTTTTATTGCTGGATAATCTTTTTCATTTATTGCATCTTCTAGTGCTTGTAAAATTGGAGGAGTCTCTTGTAAAAAGCTACTAAGCAACATAGGTATATGTTTTATTTTTAAACCGATTGCATTTGCCATATCTTCATGTGAAATATTTGCGTAATTTGGTGTTAAAATTGGCATGTTTGAGTTCCTATCTTTTATGTATAATTAACTACAATTGTAACATAGGATTCTAAAATGTTATATATACTGTGTGCTCTAAAATCAGAAGCTCAAGCTTTTGTTGATAAATACAAACTTACAAAAAACAAACAAAACTCACAACTAAGGCTTATAGTTAGTGGTATGGGTGCTGAGAATATGTTTGAAGCGACTCAAGAAGTTGTAAAGACTATGACTGAAGATGACACAATCATCAATGTCGGAATATGTGGTGGAGATAAAAAGTTCTCTATTGGTCAGCTTATAGATGCAAGAGAGTCAAATCTTACCTGTGTAAGTTCTGAAGTTTCTTGTGATGGCGAGTATGAACTTGTAGATATGGAGTCTGATGGATTTATAAGAGCTACTAAAGATATACAAAACAAATATATTTTTAAAGTAGTCTCAGACCATTTCGAACCTCAAGAAGTCACTAAAGAGAAGACAAAATCTCTTATTTTTAATGTTATAGATGATATAAACAAGACAATAAATTTTAAGGTCAATTAATGAAATATATTATATTAATATTATTAAGTCTTTTAACTCTAGATGCAAGCTCATCTGAGGAGATGAAACAAAAAAAACAGATTGGGCGTATGCTTGTTATTGGATTTGAGAATGAAAGTGTTAATAAAAATAGTGATATTGTAAAACAGATTCAAAAATACGACCTCGGCGGAGTTATCTTATTTGATAAGTTTTATAAAGATAGAAGTAAAACTAAAAATATAAGCTCACCTGCGCAACTAAAAGAACTGACTTCAAAATTAAAAGAGTACTCAAAACAGCCTCTTTTAATATCAGTTGATCAAGAAGGTGGAAAAGTAGCAAGACTAAAAGATTATTATGGTTTTGAAAAAATCCCATCAGCTAAAAAAGCTTCTCTTCTCTCACAAAAAAAAGTCAAAAGTACATATAACAAGCTAGCACAGATGCTTGAGGACAATCATATAAACTGTAATTTTGCTCCTGTTGTTGACTTGGATGTAAATCCAAAAAACAAAGTAATTTCACAACTTGAGCGCTCTTTTGGAAGTTCAAGTAAAAAAGTAACTGAGTACGCAAAAATAGTGATAGATGCTCAAACAAAACATAATGTTATAAGCGTTTTAAAACACTTTCCAGGTCATGGCTCTTCACTTGGAGACTCGCATAAGGGTTTTGTAGATATTTCTAACACTTGGACTAAAGAAGAGTTAGTTCCATATCAAAATCTTATAGATGCAAACAATGTAGACATGATTATGAGTGCTCATGTTTTTAACTCACACCTTGATGCTAAATATCCTGCAACACTCTCACATAAAATTAATACTAAACTTCTTCGAGAAAAGATGGGCTTTAAAGGTGTGCTAATCAGTGATGACCTTCAAATGAAAGCTATCTCAAAACACTACACTCTAAAACAAACAGTTACAAAAGCTATAAACTCAGGTGTTGATATTTTACTTTTTGGAAATCAGTTGGTATCTAACAATGTCGAGGAGTTAGTTAACCTCATATACTCTCAGGTTAAAAGTGGGGCTATTTCAAAGAAAAGAATCAAAGAAGCAAATACAAGAATACAAAATCTTCATACTAAAAACTCTATAATCCAAAAACCAATAAGCTTTGATAAAGAGCGCATAGATATGACAAAATCCTACATAAAACAACACTATGCTCTTGATGTAAAAAACATAAAAATACAACCAAAGGTCATCGTTCTGCACTGGACTGCGGTTATGAGTTTTGAGAAATCTTTTAAAAGACTCAAAGGCAATCTTCTTTACGGTGACAGAGGAGATATAGCAGCTGCTGGAGCACTAAATGTTTCTTCACACTTTTTAGTAGATCGTGATGGGACAATTTACCAACTTATGCCTGATAACTTTATGGCAAGACATGTTATAGGACTTAATTTCTCAAGTATCGGAGTAGAAAATATTGGTGGAGAGAGTAATGTCAAAGATGATTTAACTCCACAGCAATTAAAATCAAACATCAGACTTGTAAAGTATCTAAAAGCAAAATATCCTAACATCGACTACCTCATCGGTCATCATGAATATCTAGAGATGGAAAATAGTCCACTATGGTTAGAAAGAAATCCTCTTTATAGAACAAAAAAAGCCGATCCTGGAGAAAGGTTTATGAATATAGTTAGAAGAAGTGTTAAAGAACTTGGACTTAAAAAACCATAATGCAGAGTTCTTTTTCTCTTCTTGATTGGTCTGTTTTTGGGGCTTACTTTTTAATACTAGCTGTCACTTCTTACATCTTAGCCCAAACAAAAATCAAAACTTCAGACTTAATTAAAAATATGGGGGTTTGAAAACCCTTGCAAACTTCTGTATATTGGTAAGAAACCAAGGTATTTCTATAATGGATTATAAAAAAGCTCTA
>NZ_JADGFC010000051.1 GCF_016744025.1 Sulfurimonas sp. | reverse complement strand
TTCTTTGTTTTTGGTCGAATAAGATTAGCAGATTATCGATTAATCCTATCTTTCAACTTACTTTCAAAAAATTGCACTTGATTTTAGAATTGGCGATATAAAAATGATTTAACTCCATAGAATTATTCTTGCATAATAATATCTATAGAGTTTTTGTAACTACCTTATTTCTGCCTGTATGTTTTGCTTCATATAAAGCTTGATCAGCATATTCTATCGACTTTTCTAAACTTAGTTGCTTGTCATTCTCTGAGGTGAAAAAGACTCCAATGCTACATGTGCATGAAATACTATCTTCATCATTTAAAATAATAAGTTTTTGTACATTTTCTCTTATCCTCTGAAAAATACTCTCTACTACTGTGTAATCTCTGTTTAATATTGTGACTAAAAACTCTTCACCTCCATATCTTCCAGCAATATCAGAATTGTTAATTGAACTTTTTATTGTATTGGCAACCATCGTTATAGCAATATCTCCTACTTGGTGTCCATATGTATCATTTATAACTTTAAAAAAATCTATATCTATCATCAATACAGCAAAATTCTCTTTTGCTTTAATGCTTTGATTAAATAGCTCGCTAGACTTTTTTAAAAGCTCTCTTCTGTTGTATAACTGTGATAATATGTCTATTGTTGAACTTATTTTGAGTTCTCCAATTACACCATTTAATCTACTTGACATAGAGTTAAATGAGTGAGTAAGTTCTCTTATCTCACAAGTTGAGTGAGCTATGTCATCAGAACTTATCTCATACCCATAATCTCCACCTTCAATTTTTTTAGAACTATGTAGTAAAAATTTTAAAGGTTTTTCAATCTTATTTGAAAATGCTAAAATAAGAGGAACTAGAATCATTAAAAGCAAAACAACAAATACAAAAATATAAATCACAAACTCTTTAAATACTTTGTACATTTCATCGGTAGAAATCTGTGCAACTATAGTCCATCTATCAAATAGTACTTTTTGTGTTGCTCCAAAAACATCTTGATTTGAATAACTTTTGTAAAATCCATTTGTGATATTTTTTTTATCTACTATTTTTAAAATAGAGTTATCTTTGTCAAATTTTCTTTTTGTTAAAAGTTGACTCTTTTCATTTATAATGAATGTTTCACCAGTTTTAGAGAACCTAAAATCTTCTACAATGCTCTGTATACTACTTAGTCTTACAGCTCCGAGTATCACATGACTTACCCTGTCATATTCATCATATATAGGTGAAGAGAAGTATATGATTGGCATCTTCTCATCTTTAGAGATACTAACCTTACTAATTGTGTCAAATCCTTCAATAGCTTCTTTGAAAAATATTTCATCTTTGTAGTTATGTTTAGTTGAAAAGGTACTATCTACAATCGTTGAACCATTTTTATCTACATAAGCTAAAGAGTAAAACTCACTCTGGTTTAGAATAAATGATTCAAAAAATAATGCAACATTTTTATCGTTTACACTAGAAGCTAAAAACTTTATATCTAACTCTCTTTCATTTAACCATTTTTCAACTGCCTTATTTTGCATCTTAACAATGGCGTTTAGCTCATTTTTAAAAGTTTCATTTAGTTGTGATTTTGTCATTATGATTAAAAATATTGAAATTACAAGAACAACAAATAGTAAAAGATTTAGTATAAATAATCTTAGTCTTCCTTTGAAACTATCAGTATTTAAAAGTTTTTTTAAACTATTCATACTCTACTTCTTTCATTAGTTTAATAGCTAACTCTCTAAGTTCTCCAGCTTTTTTCACATTTATCTTCATCTGTTTAAATTTACCCCAACTTTGAAGAATTCTATGTGGTTTTACTCTTTTATTTACAGGATATTCCATATCTATGTTTGAAAATAATCTTTGTCCTTTTTTAGAACTAAGCCACTCTATTAATTTAATGGCATTATCTTTTCTTTTTGCATATCTTGCTACACCCATACCAGAGATATTGATATGGACTCTGCCTTTCTCATCACCTATAAAGTGCATCTTCACTGGAAGAGATGGATTTTCTTTTATCATCTTTGCAAGGTAGTAACTATTCACAATTCCAATATCTGCCTTTGCATCTACGATAGCATTTATTACTTCTATATCATTGCTCATTGGTTTAAGGCTAAAGTTTTTAACCCAAGAAGCTACTATCTCTTTTGTTTTGTCATATCCATAGTGTGCAATCATTATGGCTACCATAGACTTGTTGTATATTTTTTGAGATGTTCTAAGACTTAGTTTATTAAACCATCTCTCATCTCCTATACTTGTGTAGTCAATAAGTTTAGATGGATCAACTCTTGATGTATGATAAACAATAGAGCGTACTCTCATTGAGAGACCAAACCACTGTTTTGATGGATCTTTTAAATGTGATGGAATATTTCTTTGTAAAATTTTAGAACGAATAGGTTGCAAAAGGGCATTTTGTTGAAGTTTATATAAATCACTTGCATCTGATACTAGATATGCATCTATTGGATTATCTTCTCCTGCTTGTCTAATGCTACTAAGCGTATCGTTATTTGTATAATCAAAAGAGATTTCATAGTTTACTTTTATCCCAGTATCTTTAGTAAATTCTTCAAATATTGGTTTTATAAGGTATTCCTGCCTAGCACTTACTATATTTACAAACTCATCATCTGCAAGTATATAAGTGGCAAAAGAGAAGTTTGCAATTATTAAAATTATTGTAAGTTTTAGGGTGCAGAAAAAGGGTTTTTTCATTATTTAGTCTCTTTTATATTTTTTGTAAATATACATAAAAGAGACTTAGTTTTATATTAAATTGATAATCGTTATTGATTAGAGAATTTCTTTACAATTTTCTCTAATTCAACAACTGGTGGATTTGGAAGTTGTGGATATGTCTTCTTAACTGCATCTGTAACCCACTGAGGATAAATTCTGAAGTTAAGTTTTACAACTGCTGATAATGGGTACATTAATTTACTTGGATTAGAAATCGTATAAGTCTCAACTCTCCTCTGCCCAGCAGGGATTCTTGTATCACTTAGAAGTTTTTCATATTTCCAAAATAGTAGACCAACAGACTTACCATCTTTGTCACCAAAAACTTTCATAAATGGTCTTGCATCTTCACCAATATTACCATCATCTTTAAGTTTTCCGCTCTCAAAAACAACCTTGCCATCTCTGTCTTTAACTGTTATATCAAGCCATAACTCTCTAAAGTCTGCAACACCTGTTGGTAGGTGATGTCCTGCTCCTACATTTGTTACACCGACTTTAATAGTTCCGTCTTTAACATCTACATCAAGCTCTGCTGATGTTCTTAATAGTTGTAGAGTTTGGTCTTCATGTTCTTTACTTTTTAGTCCTGAGAGAAAATGGTTTGATCCAGAGAAGTAATGAACTTTTACATCTTTTTTAATCTTACCACCATCAGTAGAGCGTCCCTGTAGTGGAGCAAATTTATCATCTTTCATATATGTCATATGACAATCTATACAAGATTTATTTTTACTTGAATCATTAGGATTGTTATATTTTGAACTTTCCCACTCTTTATATGTAGAAACAATTTTAGAACCTTTACCTGGAGTAAACTCATCATGACAAGATGCACAATACACAGAGTCTTTATATACAGGTTTCATGTAACTATCTATATGTTTTTGAGGTTTAGAGTTTATAAACTTTTCACTCAACCATTGTCCTACTTCAAACTTAGAATCTTCAAGAGCATACTTTTTTCTCTCTGTCAGATTTAGAGTATAAGCTGCATTTCCACCTGCATCTTCAATCTTTGTAATCCTATGACAAGCTACACAAGATATACCTTCTTCTAATTTTGAATTTCCATGAACCTTAAGCTCATTTATAAGAGTTTTAGCACCGCTTTCAAAAAGTTTATCCATAGTATCAGTTGTTTTTGAAGCGAGACCGGTAGTGATAGCACTTGGACTGTGACAACCCATACACCATTTTCTAAACTCTTCTCCTTCAACTTGTGCTGCTACATTTTCAAGAAGCGTGTAGTAAGGGTTTGTTCCTACTAAGTTCTTATGATTTGAATCTGCCCATTGGTCAAATATTTCTGAGTGACATGATTTACACTTAGCAGAGTTTGTCCAATCTTCAACATGGTACTTTTCTACATCTTCTTCAAGTTTAATCCAGTTTGAGAGGTATCTTAGATTTTCTTTTGCTTTTACATATGTGTGTAAGTTATTCATCATATCTTTTACATGAACATCCATCTTTGTAGGATCTACAAGTTTTAGATTTGCCTTAGCATCTGCGCCCATTCCACCCTGAGTATCTCTTGCTATTCTCAAGTAATCAGCTAATGGAGTTTTTGAAATAAAGCCATTTAGATTATCATGTCCAATAGTCGCTCTTTTACTCTTGTCTAGTTTTGTATCAGTAAATAAAAATCCATTTGTAAAGTTAAAACCTTCAAAGTGACAAGAGTTACAACTCATCCAGAAGTCACCTGCCATAGGTGTCTCTTGATGAGTATTGCTATTAGCATTGTTAAATAGTGTCTTACCGGCTCTTAACTCTTTTGAGAGAGGATCTCTTTGAACTAGTTCACTAAAGTGATCTTTTTTTATTGTTACTCTTGCAAAAGGATGAGAACCACCACTATCTAAAAGAGTCATATCTAGTCTTGAAGCATTTTGAACATAGATATTATTATTTTTTGGATTTGTAATTATTGCTTTTGGATTAGTTGAGTTTGGATATGCTCTTAGTATTTGAGTTACTTTAGCGCCTGTACCACTTCTTTTTGCTCTTTTTCTATGTCTTTTTTTCTTTGCATTTCCCATACTCCTACCAATATTTAAGATCATTACATCTTCACTACCAGCTAAGGTTACAAATGCCTTAGCTCCATCAGCAGAAAATGCTAAATCCCAAGGGTTTGAAACAATCATAGTTTTGTTTGCATTATCTTGTATATTTATTGATTTAAATAGTTGCTTTCTTTTTTTATCTATCTCTTTTTCAAGACCTTTTTCAAGTGATATTACAGATATAGTTGGAAATACAGTTGATTGAAACTGAAAAGGGTGATCAAAGTTCCAAAGTACATGGGGAAGCCATGCCTCACTTCCATCAGGTTTTATCTCAATATCATCTAAGAGTCTTGGTTTTCCTTGAGATACAAACTCATCATCATTTTGAGTAGAATGAAGTGTAATAGTCTTTAGTCTTGCAAAAGATCTGCTGTCATAAATAGTTACCATCCCTATCATAGAGTGAGATACAAGTAGTCTTCCATCATCTGTAAGAGCTAAACCTCTAGGAGTTTTAAATGTCTTAATAGTCTTTATAATTTCTAGTTTTTTATCATCAATGACTAAAAGCTCATTATCTTCAAATACACTTACAAAAAAGTAGTGATTTTTTGCATCATAAATAATAGCATGAGGTTTATTTTTTGTTTTAATCTCTTTTATAACGTCGTTATCTTTATCTAAAAAGATAACCTTATTTTTCATATAATCAGTTACACCATATATAGATTCATCACTATTAAAAGCTATTCTTCTAATATCACTACCTAAAGTTTTCTCAAGAACTTTCTCCCCAGTTGTACTGTCTACTTTAGAGATACTACCAGCATCTAAGTTTGCAGAGTAGATGAATTTTGCATCTTTACTTAGATATAGAGCTGAGCTACTAACACTGGCATCTGAAGGTGTTGCATAAAAAAGTGCTACTAAAATTATAGATGCAAGGGCTGCTTTTTCTCTTAATGCTTTTGCCTTTTGTCTTCTTCTAATATTTGCATTAGAAAACACAGAGTGATACCATAGGAAAAAAAGTAGTGCAAATGAACCATATAAGTGAAATAAGTAAGAAGTGTTACCTATAGCATCTCCTCCACGATTTCCTATAAAAAACAGGTAAAAACCACTTGCAATTATTAGTAAAAGAACTATTCCTAGTAACATACCATTTCCGCTGTTTCTTCTTTTTGAAACAATATTTTTTCTATATTTGTATGTGTGCATATTTACAAATGGTATTATGAGTAGCACAGATACAAGGATTGAACTTATAATATGGATGGCTTGAAGAGATGTAAAATACTCCCACTCTAAATCTAAAAAAATCCATTGTAAAATTCCAGTTAAAAACATTAGGACTATGGACACTTCTATATAAACTATTTTCATTTCTATCTCGCTTCTTTTTTAATCTTGTAAAAATCTATATACCAGTCAATAAAATTATCAACTCCATCTTGTAAAGAGGTATTTGGCATATAATTTAATTCTTTTATACTCTCGCTCATATCAGCGCAAGTATCAACAACATCTCCCATTTGAAGAGGAAGAAAGTTTTTTTCTATTGTTAAACCTAGTTTCGACTCAATAGCAAGAACAAAATCCATCAACTTTACAGGCTTTGAGTTTCCTATATTTAAGATTTTGTATGGAGCTTTTGGATAAGATTCTTTATCTAGGTATTGCTTATCTATTGAAAGTATTATCATTTCTATCACATCATCTATATAAGTGAAATCTCTTAGCATCTTGGCATTGTTATATATATAGATTGCTTCGTTTGATAAAGCAGCTTTTACAAACTTGTGCAGAGCCATATCTGGTCTAGCCCAAGGACCATAAACAGAGAAAAATCTTAATCCTGTGGTTTTTATATTGTAAAGATGCGAGTAAGTATGAGTCATTAATTCATTGGCTTTTTTTGTTGCTGCATAGATGCTAATAGGAGTATCTGTTTTATCTGTAGTTGAAAATGTAAGTTTATTTGTAAGTCCATAAACACTTGAACTAGAAGCATATAGAAAGTTCTTTATATTAAATTCTCTACATGCTTCTAATATATTCATAAAACCAACAATATTACTATCTATATATGTACATGGGTTTTCAATACTGTGTCTTACTCCAGCTTGTCCAGCTAAGTTACATACTACATCAAACTTTTCATTCTCAAATATTTTTTGTAAGTTTATTTTGTCTTCAAGGTTTATCTTAATAAATTTATAATTTTTATATTTGGATGAACTTGTAATTATATTATATTCTATATCTTTTGAAATTCCGTGCTCTAGTAGTCTTGCGTACTTTAAATCTTGGTCGTAGTAGTCATTAACATTATCTAGTCCTACAACACTATGTCCTAGACTAATAAGTTTAGTAACTAAATGTGCGCCTATAAAGCCAGCACTTCCTGTAACAAGAATTTTATAAATTGGAGTTTTCAATGATTGCCTCTATGTAGTTAATAATTAATATCAATTATATAAGAAGGTTGCTAAGAAGTTACTTAATAATGAAAATGAATATCAATATGTAAGTGCTTCTACTGTGATAGTAGAAGTACTTTGTATATTATTTTGAAAGTTTAACTTTTGCTGCCATTGTCATAGCAGTGTTATTTGCAGTTACTGAAGGAACGTTGTCCTTGTCACTGTTTGAATCTTTTTGCATTGAAGCGTCTACAAATTCACCAGTGTCAAGTAACCACTCTGAAAGTTGAGCCCCTTGAGTAGTTGAGTTTCCATTTACAACTAGTTGGAACCATCTTGTAAATCTGTCTGTTAAGTTTTTAAGCTCTAGTGCAGGCTCATTCTCACTACCAGCATTTTTAAGATGAGAAATCGCATCTCTTAACCCACCACTTACAGCACCAATATCATATGGAGTATACTCTTTTGAATCATCTACATAAGTACCAATTTCTTTGTCATACATATTTTTCTCAATAGACACCATTAAAGAACGAGCTTCTTTTCTATACTTCTTTTGCTGAGTTGCAAGATATGCTGAAGTTAGACCTCTAAGAGTTGCAAATTGAGTACCAATTGATTTAGTTTTTACAGGACCTTTGTTAAGAGTATATCCGTCATAGTATAAACCATCATTAGATTTTAAGTTTTTAATTAAAAAGTTTGCTTGAGCTTTTATAAGTTTAATCGCTCTTTTACCTTTTACACTATCTAAAGATGCAGAACCTTCACCTGAACCATATCCAACAGGAAGTGCGTCACTTACTCTTTGGAAAATTCTAAGAGCTTCCATAGAATATGCAGCATCAAAAGTTGTAATTTTTGCGCCTTGCTTTCCATCATATCTATCTACAAATGTTCCAGCTTTTTTGTTAAAGTGGATTGTAGAGATATTCTCAAAAAGCATATTTGTTAAGTTACTTGCAACTGAGAAAGCATCATCTGCTTGAATATCATTGTTGATTTTCGCATCTCTATTTCTTTTTGGTGCAGCTTTAAAAGGATCACCATCAAATACACTTAAAAATGCAGCGTTTTGGTTTTTGTTGTTTGAGCGTTGGTCACTATATGCATAGAATTCAGACATAGGCCATAAAACACCCCATGTATCTCTAAGACTAGAGTGTTTCTCAATTACTTTAAGTCCTGCAACTGATTTAGTAGAATTTTTACTTCCTTCAGTTACGCCAACTTTATGTGCAAACCAAACAGGATTTTTCTTAGCATTATATGCAGGAGTGATTTTTGCTCCAAGTTTTTGACCATTAAAGCCAAGCTTTTGTTGTAAGTATAAAATTCTTTCATGAGCAAGTTCAGTTAATATAGCTCCATTTACACCATCTGCAGAAGATACACCAAGAGCGTGTTTACCATCATGATCCATAGTTGAACTACTAGCTTCAACTTCTTCATCATTTTCTATTACATGCATACCGCCTAAGAAATCTTGAGCCCACATAGTATCTTTTAAGAGTGCACCACCAAATGCTGCAGGATTAAAAGTTTTATCCATACCGCTCTCTACCCATGCAAGACTTTTATAGTCTCTTAAGTATGCAGGAATTGCAGTTTTGATTGTTTTTTCCTTACCATGTCTAAATACAACTACTTCATCATTATTTACAATTGTCATATCTGGTTTAGTTGCAAACTCTGGAAGACCTGAAATATAAGGAAGAGCAGTAGGGTGCATGTTAAGTGGAATTATAGAAGGGTCATTACCAGTAACTTTTGCAAAATGAACAAATCTTTTAGCAAGTGATGTCATATCTCCACCTCTTTGAGCATTTAGTAAACCATTTACTAAGTGTGGTCCCATTTTAGACTGGTAGTTAAGAGCATACATAGCTTCTTCAGAATACTCATAACTCTCTATCCCTGTAGTGTAGTCAAACTCTGTTGGTTGATTGATAGCATTTGGATCAAGTGTATCTAAGTCAAGACCTAGAGATTCAGCTAATGGCTCACCTGAAAGTTCAAATTCAGTATATGCAAACATAGAACCTGCAGTTTGAAATCTTTTGTCGAGTACCTCTGTCTTAGTGTTAGAAAATGGCTTATCAGCATGTAAAGATGCAACTATTAGTGAAGCTGCTATTGAAAGCTTCAAATATTTATTCATAAAAATCCTTTATTGAAATTGATTATCAGGATTATAAAATAATAGAACTTAAATATCTATTAAAATGATATTCATTATCAGTAATTTATAGATGAATTTTGTTGACTTATTTTGAAGGTGAGCTTACTTGTAGTGTGTTGTAAACAAAGTTGTGTTTTGTACGATTGATTTATTTGGCAGAGTAAAGATTATACTCTGTCAAAATATTTCTTACTTTTTATAGTAAAATCCGTCATTAGGTAGTTTTCCGCCTACAACTTTTGGATTATTTTGTTTTAAAACATCAAAGAAAAATTCTACATCTTTTTTTGCGTCTTGGGCATTTACAAACTCAAAATTGATATGTGGGATAGAATCTTGTAGACCTTTAAGACCTAACATATTTAAAGTCTTTACTGTAAGTTTAGCTGCCTCTTTTGGATGAGATTTATACCACTTTAAAGATTTTGCATACTCTTGATTAAATCTATTGATAAGATGCTCTTTACCTTTAGTTTTACCTAAAAATGCCATTCCAGCTTGTGGAATTTTAGCTTCAACTTTAAAAGTTTTACCCCATGCTTCTTGTAAGTTCACACTTCTATATAAACTAGGAGTCATTCCTTCTTTTAGAGGAAATGATTTTGACTTACGAAATGCCATAGAAGTTGCAGGCTCCATGAGAAGTGCGTGATCTATTCTTTTTGCTAAAAGCATTCTCATAGCATCTATAGGAGAAGAAAAATATTTAAGTTTAAAATCTTTTTTAATATCCATTCCTTGTGCTTTTACAAGTTGCTCAAATACGATATCTGGCATATCTGCACGAAATGGCATCGCTAACTCTTTACCTTTGAAATCTTCTATAGTTTTTAAACTTTTATCTCTTGAAACTATTCCTAAAATACCCCAAACAGAGACATTTAGAAGTTTAATATCTACTCCTTTATTGTAAAGGATAGCTGCTGCATTTGTGGGTACTGCAATAAAAGGAACTTCACTGTTTAATACTAAAGCTCTTAATTCATCTGGGTTTTTCCAAAGTTTAAACTCAACCTTATCTGCAACATCACTGAGAGCACCTGTCTCTATCATATGCATTATAGGATGAGAAACAGAAGCAAAAGGTCCTGCTATTATTAACTTCTCCATCTTTTGACTTGCTTGTGCACTTATGCTCAAAAGTAGCATTAATACGAGAGTAATTCTTTTAATCATTTTATATCCTTGTATCATTTTAGAAGTTATAACCAGCTCTTACAACAAACTTGTAGTCTTCACTTACACCACCTGAGTTTGAAGTAGAGTTATAGTTATAGTTATTATCTCTATGTATCATATATGCATAACCCAAGCTAAGGTCATATTTTTTACGTGGGATTATATGAATACCAGGTGTTATATATACAAAATTTCCACCAGTATTATCTACATCAACTCCACCGGATTGATTTTTACCAGTATGCAAACCATCTAATTCTATCTGTAGATCTAAAGTTTTACTCGTAGCATATGAATAACCAAGATTCCATTGCAGAGTGTCTCCAAATTGATAGTCGTTGTCGCCTTCAGAGGTTTTAGTATACATAATATGAGCATCTACTCTTGAGTTTGGTAATATTTTAGTTGCACCTATTTCTGATATAAAGTCATAACTTCCAGAACCTAATTGCATAGTCTGAGTAGAGCTTGGTCCCATATCTCCTAAATCTGTAGAAAAAGTTTTATCAGTAGAACCTGTAGGGAGTTTTATACCTGCACCAACTGTTAAAAATAGTGGAGCACCTTTTTTTTGATTTAGTAGTTCGTATCTTGAAACAATTTTACTGTCTCCTAGTCCACTATTATCTAAGCCTATATCAGTTCCCATTTTTGTGAAATTTAAACTTTTTTGTACATAAGTAGCTATTACTCTTATATCAAATCCATAACCTAATCCATATCTATATAAAAAGTTTGTTTGATTTACACTCATTGTTCTATCTAGAGAATCATCTACTTCATCATCACCATTATATGCATTGTTTTTAATTACAGAAACGTGTTTAATCACAAATCTACTCTTTCCCTCTGGAAAAACATTTCCAGTACTACCCAATACATTTCCTATTGGTACATTGTTCTCTTCTGCACTAAGTATTGTTAAACTTCCTATTAACAATGCCCCTGTACAAGCTACTTTTAAATAATTCAAATTATTTCCTTTTTTAATTTGTGACAGTTTAGTAGAGACTATCTTAAGCAACTATTATAATGACAATCATTATCATTGTTGAGGTGAAATAAGTTAAAACTAGAGGGAATAAAGATATTTATTTTGATTTAGGCAGGGGTTTTATGAGGTAAAAAGTGTGTTCTCCAAGAAATCTTCCATAAAATTCTTTGTAATTATCGTCTTTTGGTTTATCTGTTGTGATTAAGTAAGTCATAGAATTTTTCTTGTAGTACTTTGAACTATGTATGTAGTAGTTGTCAAATACTCTATTATCCAAACTCTCTCTTAAAATTTCTATACTTCTATTACTTAAAACTTTTGTCTCTTTATCTGTTATTGTTTTTACAATCTGATCTATTGGAGATAGTTTGGCTTGATAGGATTGCACTATATATATGTTAAAACAAAAGATTAAAACAATAGTAACTACATGTTTAGCAAATATATATCCGAGAAAGATATTTGCAAAAAGAACCAAAGGAATGATATGTCTTATATTGTCAGGGTTTTGAGCAGATAGTAACCAGACAAAATAGGAAATAAATAATATATATATTAGTGTTAGATTTTTTTCAAATTTTATTGGAACTAGTATTAAAAATGCAAAAGCAAGATTTTCTAATCTAAATATATTTGAGAACCAACTTAACTGAGTATTTTGTCCTGTTCCCCAAGTCTTAAAGTGACCGAGTATAAATCGTTTAGCCTCATAGATATAAAGCATCCCCTGTGTAGCAAAGATGAAAGCAAGAAAGACTAAAGAGCTAAGCAAAAAAGATATGAGTACTTCTTTGATAGATTCTTTTTTAAAGAGCATTAAGTAGAGTAAACCAACTACATAAAGTATGAAGTATGAGGGTCTTGCAAAAAATGCCACAGCTAAAATAATTCCACTGAGTTTATACTTTTTTATCTCTAAAGAATAAAGAGCTAAAAAGAAAAAGAATATACCAACACTCTCGCTTAACATACTCAAAGATATATTCATAAGGTATGTTGAGCTTATTGTAAGCAAAAAAACAAAAGATGCCACTCTTTCATCTTTTAACTCTTTTACATAGAAGTAGAGCATAGCTGGAAGTAAGATGCCACCGCTTGCACTCAAAATGAATAAGGAGTATTTACTATCATCTACAAAGAAGTTTATAAACTTACCAAGTATAACTATAGTTGGGTATCCTGGAAAATGAGGAGAAAAATCTATGACAGAGAAGTTTAAAATACCATTTGCTAAAAAAAGAGAATCATCATTGTAATATGAAGCAGGATAGTAAAAGATTACAAAAGCATAAGCAATACTGCTAAGTAAGACTAATACTTTTGTATTACTCATAAGGATTGTAAAATTTCTTTAATTACTTTTTCATTTGTGATGTAGAGTTGTTTATCTGCTTTTTTAGCTCCAACTCCAAAAAGTCCAGGGTTTCCAATGGCTATCATACAAGCTTTTATAGCTGACTTTAGTTTTTTATCTGTATCTTTATCTAAACTAACCGAGAGTAGTTTATAAAACTTATTTGCTTTTGCTAACATTACTTTCGCTACGTTAAAGTTTTCAATATTTTTATGCCCACCATCTATTCTTCTTAGAATTTCAGCTGCAATTGAAAGTTCTAAACTTCTAATAATTTCTTTTTTATCTTTATTTTCTAAAGCAATGTTTAATCTATCATATAAACCATCTATAAAATTATCGTTAAGATACTTATAGTTTTCTTTGTACTTCTCAAAGCTTTTGTCTGCTGATTTAAAATTATCTTCGTTGATGTGTTTTAAAATAAGTTCTTTGGCATCTATAGTTAACTCTTTCCCTGCAGCTGCATAAGAGTAAGCAGATAAGTAAGAGCTAAAAGTAAGACTCAGTAGTAGTGTTAGTTTATAAATAAGTTTCATATTTTTCCTTTTTTTAAATTACGCTTTTAGTTTCAATAACAGTTTTTTCATTCCTATGATTGAATATATTAGATTTTGTAATGTCTTTTTCACCTAGTAGCTTTTTTGCTGCCATAAGTCCAGTCTCCATTGCAGTATCCAAAAATATATATCTATATGTTCCCTGACGTCCTGCCATTGAGAGATTCTCAAAACTGTTGAGGTGTTCGATTGTCGCATCTCTTTTATCATTGTACTCAACATCCATAAGAGTATACGCATGTTCAGTAGTAAATGACATTACATCTATAATATTTTCTTTGATATCAAAGTTTAACTTCTTTAAATCAACTAATGCTTTTTCTAGAAGTACTCTTTCATCCATATGCCAGATGTGATCATCTTTGTTACAAGGAATCTCTAACATAATAGAGCTTTTGCCCTTTGGAGACATAAATGAAGACCTTCTTTTTGGCTCTTGTATACGAGTTGGTAAAAGGTCAAAGTCACTAACATACTGCCAAGTATGAGATGAAAAATCTTCAATATCAAGTCCAATACATAAAAATCTCAAACTTCTAAATTTTAACCCTGACTCAAACCCAAGTTTAGCTGACATCTCATTTAAAGGCATCGTAGATATAATTTCTTTAGCTTCAAATGTATTATCATCTGAGTGTACAGATTGAATATTATTGTATGTATATGTCAGGTCTGTAACTTCAGAATTTGTAAATATTTTACCGCCAAGTCTCTCAAATTCTTTTGCCATATTTAGTGGAAGTTGACCAAAGCCGTATTTGGGATACCTATAGCTTTTAGCATATGTTCTTGCTGTTTTAGAACTCTTAAAAAGTAGTTTTTTAGCTACATCTTTTAGATCAAGAAGAGAAATCCTCTGTCCAGCCCAGTCAGCACTTAATTTATCTGGTTTGATTCCCCAAAGCTTATGGGTATATGGTCCAAAAAAGTTATTGTAAAGTGTCCTTCCAAAGCGTGAACTTATCCAAGTTTTGAAGTTAGAATTATCTGGTCTTGTTAGTTTGAGTATAATTTTTAGAGTATCAAAAGTTGCACCAATAAGCAACTTTTTAGGAGCTACCTTTAAAAGATTCTTTAAGTTTAGAGGATACTCATATACTTTGTTTTGGTGTAGTATCACCGAGCTTCTTTGTGAGACTATAAGGTCTTGAGCTAACATCTTTTCTACAAACTCTAAAAGTTCTTCATTGTTTGTAATAAATCTATGTCCACCATAATCAAATCTAAACTCATCATCTCCATTTGAGAGAACCTCAGTTTTACATTGTCCACCGACAACAGACTCTTTTTCTAGTAGTATTACACTCTTGCCGTTTTTAACAAGCTCGATACCTGCCATAAGACCTGCAACACCACCACCTATTATAAGTACATCACTACTATTTTGCATATGTTTTTTTCCATAAAAACAGAGCACTTATCATATATGTGAACCATGCCATTAGATGCAAGAGAGTAGGAGATGAGTTATAACCAAATAGTGCTCTTAAAAAAGTACCAACTAGACCTCTGTCATCAAGTATATTTGAAATATCATAAACCATAGGTACAAATGTTGGAACTAACTCTGCTGCTTGCATCATTGATACAGCACTTCCAAAAAGTCCACCTGCAATGATAAGTATTAGTAGTCCAGTATATTTGAAAAACTCTTTTATTGGGATGTTTTTCACGCCTCTCATAAGTAGATAAACTAATACTAAAGATACAACTAGTCCACTAGTCGCACCTATAATACCTTCTTGAAAACTAAAGCTTTCGTTGAAGCTAAGAGATGAGAAAAATAGTACTGTTTCAAACCCCTCTCTTAAAACTGCTAAAAACGCTAAAAATACCATTCCGGTAATATTACCAGTAGTTACAAGAGTTTTTAGATTTTCTTCTATTTCGCCCTTGATTTGCTTTGACTGGTTTGCCATCCAAACAACCATATAAGAGAGAACTATAGTTGCGAAAAGTAAGATACCTATCATAAGATAATGTTGATAGTTTTCATTATCTATAGCGTATAAAACAACTTGAAAAATATAAGCTATAAAAAGAGAGATAATAATACCGAAGAATACGCCTAAGTATATGTACTTGTTGAATCTACTTGCTTGTAACTGATTTAAGTATGATAATATGATACCGACTATAAGAAAGGCTTCTAAACCCTCTCTAAATGTGATTAAAAAACTTGCTAACATTATATAAATTTCCTTGTTTGTTTAATAGTAATAATTATTATCATTATAGCGATTATGCTTTAAAATGCTCTTAAAGTATGGCTACAAAAAGAGTATACAAATAGTATTTTTAAGAAAAGTGTAGAAATAAAAAAACTAAAAATAATACTAAATAATTAAAACTTCAGTATCTTCTTATTATGAGTAGAGTAGAATTCCATTTATCTAAATAAATATTACTTTCATTTTGCTAGTAGTCATATTAAGAACACCAAATATGGGTTCTTGATGTGTCTATTAGTTTAGCGCAAAATGAAAGTAGGAGATATTTAATGAAAATATCTAAAATATTAAGTCTTAGTTTAATGGGTGCTGTTGCCGCTATATCGATTGCTGGTTGTTCTGGTGCAAATGTTCATGCTCAAATGAGAGTAGTTGATAGCTTTGATATGGAAACAAAGTGTGTTGAGTTAGATATGCGTGACCAGTCTGAAATGGATGAAGTACTTAAAACAATGGCTGGCTGGAGAGTTTTTTATATCTCTGAGTATACAACGGATAATAAAATCGGAACAGACGGTAGTATGTGTTTTGAAAGAAAAAGACAGTAATATTAGTACTTACTAATCTTTCTTATTTCCAATTTAAATATTGGAATGAAAGTTATTTATGATTGTTGTTATTTTGAAATATACTTTAACTTATTACAAGAGTGTCAAGTTAAGACTAAAGTATATTTCGGAGAATTTATGCCCCCAAAGGGAGCAGGGTAGAAGAATAAATTATTTTTAAAATGAGTAAGTAGCAGTTAGTGAATATTTATTGTAACTATCATCACTATCTTGTGCACCTACATTTACATATAATGCACCTAAAGTCAACTCATCATTAATAGCATAATCAGCAGTAACATTAAGTTCAGTTTCTGTATTTGAAG
>NZ_JADGFC010000203.1 GCF_016744025.1 Sulfurimonas sp. | reverse complement strand
ACTCCATCTTAAAAATGATTATATTTTTCATCAAAAAATCCTCTATTTTATGTCACTGCTTAAACTAAATAGTCTAATAGTAAATTGTACCTAGAATTAAGTATGGGCCTTAGTGCTCTATTGGCATCTAGTATATTAGCACAAGAAAAGATTACAGTTTTTCACGCTGGTAGTTTAGCAGTACCATTTGCTAATATTGAAAAAGCATTTGAGAGTAACTATCCTCAGTATGATGTACAAAGAGAAGCAAGTGGTAGTAGAGCTGCTGCAAGAAAGATTTCTGAAATAGGTAAAGCGGCTGATGTAATGGCTAGTGCTGACTATAATGTAATAGACAACTTACTTATTCCTAATCATGCAAAATTTAATGCACAGTTTGCAACAAATGAGATGGCAATAGCTTATACTTCTAAAGCAAAATATGCAAAAGAAATCAATTCACAAAACTGGCCTGAAATCTTTTTAAGAAAAGGTGTTAAAGTTGGACATTCTAACCAAAATATGGACCCATGTGGATATAGATCTGTATTAGTTACAAAACTAGCAGAAGAGTATTATAAGACTCCAGGTTTTTATGATAAACTATTTGGATACGGTGACTCATATAAAGTTGGCGAAGAAGACAGAAAAAAAGTAGTTGTTAGACCAAAAGAAACGGACCTTCTTGGACTTATCGAAGCTAATGCTTATGATTACCTTTATATCTATAAATCTGTTGCAGAGCAACATGGTTTGAATTATATTACTCTTCCAAAACAAGTATCACTTAAAGATAATGAATTTAAAGACTTTTATAAGACTGCTTCATTTCAAATAACTGGTAAAAAACCAGGTCAATTCATCACTAAAAAAGGTGGAGCGATGGTATATGGTATAACTGTTGCTCAAAACAAAAAATCTCCTGCTAATAAAGAAGGTGCAATTAAATTTGTAAACTTTGTACTTTCAGACGAGGGTCAAGCTATCATGATTAAAAATGGTCAAGGAGTTATATCTCCTGCAAATATTACTGGTGACGCTTCAATAATAGGAAAATAATAAAGAATGTCTTACTTAAAAATACAAAATCTTTCAAGTAACCCAGGTGATTTTTCACTAAAGAATATAAATCTAGACATACAAAATAATGAATATTTTGTACTTCTAGGTCAAAGTGGAAAAACTATGTTGCTTGAAACCATTGCCGGACTTAATCCATGTAGCGGTAGTGTGATTTATAAAGGTATTGATATCTCTTTACTACCAACTGAGAAGAGAGATATAGGTTTTGTGTATCAAGACTTTGCACTATTTCCAAATCTAAGTGTAGAAGAAAATATTAGATTTTCAGCTAAATACAAAAAAATAGAAGATGCAGATGAATTATTTAATGATTTAGTAGATTTTTTAAAGCTTGAAAATCTACTTGGTCGTAGTACTCAAGCCTTAAGTGGCGGAGAAAAACAGCGTGTAGCAATAGCTAGAGCCATATTTTCACGACCAAAGATATTACTTTTAGATGAGCCATTAAGTGCAATAGATCCAACTTTTAGAAATGCAATCATGAAAAGCTTGAAGGATATTCACAGAAGATATGATGTTATTACTATTCATGTTACACATAACTTTAGAGAAGCTTCTTATCTAGCTGATAAAATTGCAATTATTATGGATGGCGAGATTAAACAAGTTGGAGATGCCAGAGAGGTTTTAAATAACCCTATTAATATAGAAGTAGCTACATTTTTAGGTTTTAAAAATATTTTTCCAGCATCTATGCTAGGAGATGAATTTTCTACAAAAGTCTATTCTGTAGATCCAAATGTTATTAGACTATCTAAAAATAAAGATATGAATACTGATTACATATTTGAAGGAATAGTTGATGAGTGTATGGGAATTATAGACCATTATAAACTTTTCGTAAAAGTTGAAGAACATCAATTTTTTATAAAAATATTAAAAAGAGATTATGAAGGCTGTTATGCAGATAGAACACATAAGATTCAAATAGGCTTTGATAAAAAAGACATAAGTATCATATAACTTGTAACTTCAAAAAATAAATTAAGAGAAAAGAATGAAATCAATAGATAGAACCAATACATTTAACATAACATTAATAGTCTTAGCCCTGATTGTAGTATTTTTTCTTAGTGCTCCTATTATAAAAATATTTATTGGGGTAGGAAGTGAAAAGTTGCTTGAGACCATTAAAGATGGTGAAGCAATTAGCTCTATTATTCTTACGATGAAAGTCTCTGCATGGTCAATGCTATTTGTTTTATGCACAGGTCTGCCATTAGCATATATAATAGCTAGGTATGATTTTTATGGAAAAAGCTTAGTTGAGTCGCTGATTGATATCCCAGTTATGATTCCTCATACTGCAGCGGGAATTGCTCTGCTTACAACTTTTGGAGACACTTCAATAGGCGATTTTTTTAAATTCTTTGGTATAGAATTTATTGGTACTGAGTATGGAATCATGATAGCTATGATGTTTTTATCAGCTCCATTTTTAATCAATAGTGCAAAAGATGGCTTTAGAAAAGTAGATGTAAAACTAGAAAAAACGGCAAGAACTTTGGGAGCTTCTCCAATAAATGTGTTTTTTAGAATTACAATCCCTAATGCAAAAAAAGATATCATCAACGGTGCTTTAATGATGTGGAGTCGAGGTCTTGGTGAGTTTGGTGCAATTGTAATTTTAGTTTATCATCCTATGACAACACCTGTTCTGATTTTTGATAGGTTTAATAGTTATGGACTTAGCTACAGTGCTCCTTTAGCAGCAGTAATTATAGGCTTTAGTATGTTAGTTTTTTTAATAGTTAGATTTATTACAAATCGCTTATAATTAAGAATCTTTTTTCAACTCACTAATAATTTCCATCTGACGCTTAGCTATATACTGTTGCAATATGCCTTTGTTTATTATGTCTAAATGACATAAAAGAACAACTTTAAAGCCATCTTTTACTTTTTCAATCCTTTTGACTGTTGCTTCAGTTGAAAAGGTTGTCATAATATCATCTATATGAATCATAATTTCTATAGATACAAAACTATAATGAACCCCTAAAACTGAACCAGTAAAATTTGTTTTCTTATTTCAAAAATGATAAAATTGAAATAGAAAATATAGGGATTAAATATGAG
>NZ_JADGFC010000050.1 GCF_016744025.1 Sulfurimonas sp. | reverse complement strand
TACAAAACTCCGTATGAAGTGTTTTTCAGTGAAATGAGTAAAAGATTAGCTAGCTAATTTAGGTGGAAATTGCACTTGTTGTTGGAATTGGCGATTTAAATTTTATAAAAGAGAATAGGATTTTTTATTTTGAAAGAAGGATGTAAGGGTAGAGACTTAGAAGATTATTTTCTTCTAAGTTCTTTGATACGAGCTTTTTTACCAGCAAGATCACGAAGATAAAATAGTTTAGCGCGACGAACACGACCGCGACGAATAACTTTTATCTCATTAATTGAGTCAGAGTAAATTGGGAAAATTCTTTCAATTCCAATAGCATTAGCACCAATTTTACGTATAGTAATTGTTTTACCTGTACCTTGACCACGTTTTGCAATACAAACACCCTCGTAGCTTTGTATACGAGTTTTATCACCCTCTTTAATGTTTACTGCTAAACGAACAGTATCACCAGCACGAAATTCTGGAAGAGTTTTCTCAGCTGTTTGTGCTTTTTCAAAGTTTTCTATGTACTTATTTCTCATAAGATTTCCTTGTTCTATGCTTTAAAAGCTGCTCTGGCCTGAAGAATCTAGTCTTACATTCAGACAAGGCTAATTTAAGTGAGCGAATTTTACTATGATTTCCCTTTAAATATTCTGATGGAACAGAACAACTTTGGAAATCTTTAGGTTTAGAGAAAGATGGTGCCTCTAAAAGAGGCGTTTCAAAACTTTCAATACTTAGCGAATCACTATTACCAAGTACACCTTCTACATTTCTAGAAATAGAATCACACATAACAAGTGAAGGTAATTCTCCACCAGTTAAAATATAATCTCCTATCGAGAAAACTTCATCTGCAAACTCTTCAATGACTCTCTCATCAATTCCTTCATATCTTCCACTAACGAAAGCTATGTGAGACTTTTTTGCTAATCTTTTGGCATCATTTTGCACAAAAGGTTTTGCAACCGGAGTTAAAAAAACAATATGAACATCTTCATCTTGATTTTTCAGTTCACTCAAAGAATCAAAAAGCGGTTGAGGATTCATAACCATACCGGCTCCACCACCAACTGCTGTATCATCAACTTTAGAATGCTTATTCTTACTAAATTCTCTTGGATCTAAATAGTTAATATTCAGAATATCTTTATCAATCGCTCGCTTGAGAATGGAATCACAAAAATATCCCTCTACGATGTTTTGAAATAGAGTCACAAAAGTAAAAGTCATTATGAAGCTTCTAAAATATCCATTGCACCACTAACAGTGATAATTTTCTTATCTATATCTGTATTTAAAATAAATGGTTTATGAAAAGGAATTAAAAAATTCTTTGCAGAACCTTTTTCAACAAGTTCATCATTTGTTTTAACATTTAGATAATTGCTAATAGTAATACGTTCAACTTCATTTACAACACCCAAAAGTTTTCCATCTTCATGAACTTCACAATCTTCTAAATCAAACCAGAAAAATTCACCCTCTTCAAGATGGCAGTTTTTTCTTGTCTCTTCTCTAGTTGTATAAAGTTTTACGTTGGTAAACTTTTTTGCATCTTCGATTGTATTAACACCAGCAATTTTTATAATACCTCTTTCATGGTTTACATGTCCAAGAGTAATACTGTTGTTTTTATTTGTCAAAAATGTGGAGTTATTTTGAAATTGTTCCGGGAAATCACAATCAATGTGAAATTTCATATCACCTTTTATACCGACAGTTTTGCCGATAGTTGCGATGTGAAGTCTGGGTTCTTTAAATTGGTTCGACATTAATTCTATAGCTTACGCCATCTTTAGCTTTACAGCCAGATATTACAGTTTTAATTGCACCAATCATTTTGCCCTCTTTGCCAATCAATTTGCCTACGTCGGCTTGATTAGCATAAAGAACAATTTCAGTAATTTCATCACTCTCTTTTATTTGCACTTTTATATCATCTGGATAAGTTGCTATAAGCTTTGCAAATTGAGCGACAAATTCAGAAACCATGATTAACGACCAGTTATCTTTTTAACACGATCACTCATTTGAGCACCAGTACTTAACCAGTAGTCAAGTCTTTCGTTATCAACAACTAAAGTCTTCTCAGCTACCATTGGGTTATAATGTCCAATTAGTTCAATCCAACCACCATCTCTACGTTTACGGCTATCTGTTACAGCGATTCTGTAAAATGGTTGTTTTTTTCTTCCCATACGAGTAAGTCTAATTACTGTCATATTATTTCCTGATCATTATTTAAACGATATATGAGCAAAGCCCATCTATCTACGCTAGCCGCTATGGCACTAAAGATATTTCTTACGAAATATTAACAAAATGTTTGGAGGTTTTTTTGCAGAATAAAATATACTAAGTAGTTTTATTGTGCCTCTTACCGCCTTTTGGCGTCTTATATCTTGATAATTAAGATACCTTCTAATCACAGAGGGATTATTTCAGAAGTTATTACGATAGCGGAATTATAACGACATCCGTAATAAAAGTAAAGGATAATACAATATTTAGACTAAATAAAATTAAAAGAGTGATGTAGTTACAAGGGCTGAATGAGGAAGCGTACTTAAAGTACGTGACGAAAGAAGCAACGCAGTAAATGCATTGCTGTTTCAGTTTTAACGAGGAATAGCTCCTGCACCACCAGGACCACCCATTTGACCCATCATAGATTGAAGATCTTTCATGCCATTCTTGCCTGAAAACTTTTTGGCCATTTTACCAGCATTTTTAAACTGTTTAATCATACGATTAATTTCAACAGTTTCTAAACCACAACCTTTTGCGATTCTTCCCTTACGAGAGTTATTAAGTAAATCTGGGTTTTCTCTCTCTTTTAAAGTCATTGAAGAAACCATTGATTTGATATTTTTCAATTCACTTGAGTTTTCCATATCAAAATCTTTAAGAGCTTTTGACATGTTCCCCATGCCAGGGATCATTCCCATAATAGACTTCATGCTACCCATTTTTTTCATGCTTTCCATTTGCTCTAAAAAGTCATTGAAGTTGAACTTACCTTTTTGAATCTTCTTAGTAAGTTTTTTAGCTTGCTTTTCATCAATTGCGCCTACAGTTTTTTCAGCAAGACCTTCAATATCACCAAAGCCCATAAGACGGTTTACTATACGATCAGGGATAAAAACTTCTAAGTCTTCCATCTTTTCACCGTTACCGATGAAACGAAGAGGAATTTGAACCTGTGATGAAAGACCTAAGGCTACACCACCCTTTGAATCACCATCGTATTTTGAAAGAATAACACCATCTATGCCAATTTTTTCTTTAAATGTAGAAGCTGTTTTTACAGCATCTTGACCTGTCATTGAATCTGCAACATAGAATATTTCATTAGGGTTTGCAGCTTTTTTAACAGCTTCAAGTTCATCCATTAGTTCATTATCAATAGCTAAACGACCAGCTGTATCTATAAGAATAACATCATAGATGCCATCATTAGCTTTTTTAAGAGCTCCTTTTACAACTTCAACAGGACTTTTTGTTGCTTCATCTTCATATAATTCAACTTCTATCTGAGTTGTAATTTGACGAAGTTGCTCAACTGCTGCTAAACGTTGTAAATCGGCCGCAACAATAAGAACTTTTTTCTGCTTATTTTTCAAATAAGTTGCAAGTTTACCAGTTGTTGTAGTTTTACCAGAACCTTGCAGTCCTGTCATAAGAATTACAGTTGGAGGATTTGGTGCAAAAATAAAACCTTTATTTCCACCAATCTCTAATAATTTATAAAGTGTTGCTCTAAGTGCATCTAAAAACTGATCTTTACCAATACCATTTTTTTTAGTTTCAGCTTGAACATCAGCTATCAACTCTTTTACTACTTTGTGATTTACATCTGCTTTTAAGAGTGACTTTTTAAGTTCATTCAGTGCTTTGGTAAGTGCCTTTTCGTCATCAAATGTACGAATTTTTCTAATAGCATCTGTAAATGAACTAGTTAATGTATCAAACATAAAATACCTTCTTTAATTAGTATAAAATTTTTCGGATTATATCAAAACTATTGAAAATCAACAAATACTTTAGGCTCAGGAGATATAAATTCCATACCTAATAGTCTAACTTTGTGTGCATGAAGCATTACTCTTTTAGCACGTCTTCCACCATACTGCTCATCTCCAATGATTGGATGATCAATATAACGTAGGTGAGTTCTTATCTGATGTGTTCTACCATGATGAATAACACACTTTATTTTTGTTTTATTTGCACTTACTAAATCTGGGAAAAATTCTGTTCTTGCAGGTTTACCCTTACCAGATACATTTGAGTAAGCTTTATTGTTTTTTTTCTGAGTTAAAATTGGCTTATCAACTTCAATAGGTTCACTAATAATTCCCTCAACCCAAGCAATATACTCTTTATAAACATTATCTTTTTTAAACTCTTTAATAGCTTTTTGTCTAAAATCTTCATCTTTAACAAGCATTAATACACCACTTGTTTCACGATCAAGTCTATGAAGTAGTACAGCAGGTTTATACTGTCTTTCTAGTTCATCTGAGTTTATATACGCTGGTTTATCAACTACAATAATCTCATCATTTTCAAAGATAGGTTTAATCTTTTCTACTTTTTGAACTTTAAAGACTATTTTTGCATCAATCTCTCCACGAGCTATCATAACTTTTTTGTTTCCAACGTATACTAAACCACGATCTATCATTGATTTAGCTTGTGAGTTTGAAACACCTTCTTGAATTGCCAGTATTTTATATGCTTTTTCTTTTGACATTGAACAGGCTCCTTTTAATTTATTTTTATATTTCTAATATTTTATTTATTATTGGTTCTAAGTTTATTTTCTCTTCAACCAAAGATGATGGTAAATCTTTTGCGAACAAAAGTGCTTTGTGAATCTCATCTGACTCAACATACTGAACATGATGTACATATTTGTATAACTCTTTTTGATCATGAAAATATTTACCTGTTATTATCTTACATCCAAAAAAAGCAGGTTCTAGTGGATTATGTCCACCAACATCTTTTTTGAATGCACCACCAACTATAGCTATATCACTAATAGCATACATGTTGTTGAGTTCTCCCATTGCATCTACTAAAATCAAATCTGCATCAAAATCTTTAACTTCTGAAAATCTTGACAAAGTTAAAGAGTTTTTATCAGCATAACTTTTCATAAGTAAATAAACACTCTCAAATCTCTCTGGATGTCTAGGTACAATTATAAGTTTTGAATCTACTTGTTTTTTGTACTGGACAAATGATTTTAATATTGATTCTTCTTCAGTCTCGTGTGTACTACCTGCAACTATACACTCTTGTACTGGTTTTATATAATCTTTTGTTTTAGTGATTTTACCGGCTAACTTTATGTTTCCGATAACTTCAATATTTTTTGCTCCCAATGCTAAGAAACGGTTTTTATCTATTTCGCTCTGAGCATAGATAACTTCTACATTTGCCAAAAGTCTTTTATAAAACCACGCAAATTGCAAATATTTTTTTACACTCTTATCTGAGATACGAGCGTTTAAAAGCACAACTTTTGCACCTCTAGAACTTGCCACTGCAAAAAGCATGAACCAAAACTCAGCTTCTAATACTACAAGTAGTTTCTGCTTTTTTATCCAAAAAGGAAGTAACATCTCATAAGGTAAGTATCTAAGCTCTGCATCATACTTTCTAGCCTCTGATTGTCCAGTATGAGTAACAGTTGTTATCTTTATATCTCTTTTATTTACTAAGTCTAAAATCGGCTTTAATGCTTTTGCTTCGCCTAGTGAGCAAACATGAAACCAAACTCCATCTTCACTAATGAATGATGAATTTTTAAAAAGAAAAAAACGTGCAGGAATAGATTCTTTGTATTTTTGCTTAAATGAGAGATATATTAAAAGTGGAAGTGCTACAAAATATAGCACCACACTTAAAACATAATAGAGAAGTGTAAAAGGCTTCAAGCCTTACTCGTCAGATGATGCTTCCACATGAAGGATACGACCACAATGTGGACATGTTGTAATCTCTTCAGCTTTGATAACATCCGCTAAGATTTTATCGCTAATCAACATATTACAACCCATACAAGCTTGATCTTCAACAACTACAACAGTAGAGTTTTTAGCCCAACGACGGATTTTTTGGTAAAAAGCCAAACCTTTTTGATTTGTAGTCCCAAGAAGTTTTTCTTTTTGTACAAAAACAGTTTGTCTTTCTTTGTTAATTATTTCTAATTTCTTATCAACTTCAGCTTTTACGCTTTCTAAGTTTTCATCTATTTCACTAAGAGAAACTTTTGCAGCTTCTACTTGTTCTTTTTTAGATTCAATAATTTTTTCTAATCTTGCTATCTCTTCATTTGCAAAAGTTACTTGTTCTTTAGCAATCTCTTCTTCAAGTTGTAAAGATTTCATTTCACGTTCAGTTTTAACTTCACCACTTTTTCTAGAGTTATCTTCTAGTTTTTGAGAAAGTTCAGTTAAATGAAGTTCATTTTTATGTTTCTTAAGTTCTTCATCTTTGATTTCATTACTTAAGTTCTCAATATCAGTGTCAATACTCTGTTTTTTTGCAAGTGCTGCTTCATACTTAGAGTTAGCTTCTTCGATTTGAGGTTCAAACGCATCAATCTCTTTATCTACATGAGAAAGGTCTATTAATTGTTTAAGATGCTGGTTCATTGGTCTCCTTTTGGATTTAAATATATGTGAACGGGTTCTTTGATGATGAAATTATAGCTTCTAAACCTAAATTTTTCAAATGTGCGTGTAAAATTTGTGCAAAAAAGTGCTCACTTTCAAAATGTCCTATATCAATTAGTGATACTTTTATACTCTTAGCCTCCATGGCATCGTGGTATTTAACATCTCCGGTTAAAAAACAATCTGCATCTATAGATTTCAATAAAGAGCATCCAGAACCTGTAGTCAAAGCTACTCTTTTGACACGATTTGAACTTTTTACGCATTTTGCATGAGGAAGACCAAATGCTAAAGAGACTTTTTTTGCGAAAGTATCAAACTCTTCATCAACATCTAAGTAAGCCACAAAACCATCTTTTTGTGCAATTTTATAACCTAAAACTTCAGTAGCTACAAACTCGTTTAAATGTGTCTGATCAAAGTTAGTGTGCATTGCAATATTTGAGATATTTTTTTGTATCATTTTTTTAATAAGGTTAGCTGGATATTTATTAAACTCAAGCTGCTTTAATCCACCAAAAATAATTGGGTGATGAGTGATTAGAAGTGTATCTTCTTGCATTGAATCAATTAAAGATTCATCAACATCTATACTCAGAACTATTCTGCTAACTTCTTGATTAAAATCACCTAATAATAAACCTGAATTATCCCATGTCTCTTGTAATTCAAAAGGAGATAATTCATCTAAAAACTTATATATTTGGGATATATTCATATTAAAGTTTCTCCAGTTCCTCTTTTGCTTCATCAAAATCAGGGTTTATATCTAAAGCTTTTTGATACATATCTTTTGCTTCTTCTTTATGATTCATATCCACTAAAAGATTTCCAAAGTTATAATAAGTTATTGGGTTTGAATCGTCTATCTCTAATGATGCATGTAGATGCAGCTTTGCAGATGTAAATTCACCATTTGCTCTATATATAGAAGCCATAGAATTATGAATATATTCATTATCTTTATCTAAATTTACTGCCTGCTTATAATACTTAAGTGCTTCATCATTATCATTTGTTTGCTGTAAAATATAAGCAATTTTAAATAAAATATCTGCGTTTTGAGGATCTTTTGCATCTGCTTCAATAAGTAGAGCTAAAGCTCTTTGAAAATCCTTTTCTTCAAAAGCTATATCTGCTTTTTCAACCAATGCTGCTGGGTCAAATGGAGAAAAAGTATCTGCACTTTTTTCTTCACTTTCATTTGAGTCATCTCTTTGTTCTTGCGGATTTTGAAGTGTTTGAATATGCTCAAAAATTTTAAATGCAAAAAAAGCCGAAGCTCCAAGCATTAATAGTTGAAAAACTGTCATATGTTGTATCCCTTTTTTAAAATAATTTTTTGTTTAGTAAATCTATTAGTTGAAGTGGATCAACCTGTTCTCCACCAACTCTTGCACTAAAGTGCAAATGCGGTCCGGTAACTCTTCCGCTAACACCAGAAAGTCCAATAACGTCAGCTTTTTTTATCTTTTGACCTTTTTTTACATTAAAGTCACTCATATGATAATAACATGTGTAGATGCCACGGCCATGGTCTAGTATAACAGTACCGCCTGAGTAAAATCTATCTTTAACCAAAACGACAATTCCATCATTACTAGCTTTTATTGGTGTTCCAACTTTGGCTCTATAATCTGTTCCACTATGATAACCATTTAAAGTCTCATTGTAAACTCTTGCTTTTCCAAACGAACTTGTAATTTTGCTATCCATTGGAGCTATAAATTTTGAATGGATTAGATTTTTGGGTGTAGATGCAGAGTAAATTTTCATCGCTTGTGCATATTCAATAGATGCTCTTTTTTTATCTTTTTTATTCAATGTTACTTTTGATTTTTGAACTTTAATTTTCTCTTGTTTGTACTTTCCATCTTCAACATATAAGAGAATTATCTTATTTTTTTCTTTGCCTTTATCTGTATATATAATCTTAACTTTTTTATCACTAGGTTTTTCATAGTAACTAATAGGGATTAAGGCATACATTTTACTTGCATCTAGTGGATGCTGGTATATTTTATGCACTTTTTTGCCTAAAATAACCTTTTTGTACCCTATATTTTTCTCTTTAGTAAACTCTATGATTGTAGTCTTGCCATTTGCTACAGTTGAATCAGATATATGAAGATTAAAAGCAAAAATTGTTGAAGCGAAAATTACTAAGGTTATTAAAAACTTCATTAGTAATCTTTCATAGCTCTTGCTATATCACGTTTCATATCTTTTTGTTTTAAATCTTGTCTTTTATCGTGGAGCTGTTTTCCCTTTGCTATTGCAATCTGAACTTTCACAAGGTTTCTTCCATTAAAATATAGCTGTAATGGCACGATTGTATAACCACCTTGATCAACAGCTTTTTTCATTTTTACTATCTGTTTTTTATGTAAAAGAAGTTTTCTACTACCTCTTTCTTCATGTGTGTAATAGTGGTGTGTAGTTTCAAGTCTTCCAATATGAGCATTAAATAAAAATGCTTCACCTTGTACAAAACGTATAAAACTATCTTTTAAGTTCACTCTATTGGCTCGTATGCCTTTTACTTCACTACCTTGGAGAACAAGCCCTGCTTCAAACTTCTCTTCTAAAAAGTAATCAAAATAGGCTTTTTTATTCTTAGCTATTGTGTCGCCCATATTTAATTCTCCTTTTTGAATATATATATTCAAATATTTTTATAATTTTAGCATGGATTGATTAAGATTTGGATTTTTGAATATTTATCTTGCTAGTCTAAAAAAACTACTTCCGCTTCCACTAAAATAATATCCATGTTGATAGTGCTCTTTTAGCTCACTATATTCTTGTAGTGCAGGTTTAAAGAGATCATTTGCTTCATGTGCACTCATAGACTCTAATACCTCTAATGAAGTCTTATTCTTAAGCTCCTGTGTTTGACAAGCATCTACTGGTGCATAAAAATTTTCTCTGTAACTAAGATATACTTTTGGGGTACTAATCTCTACTTTTGGAGTGAAGACTTCAAAGTCTAAGATATCTTCTTTAAACTCTTCTACTATTTCACCTATACCACTTACATTTGCACTATCAAAGCCATATATAAAAAATGGAACATCAGCCCCTACTTTTAAACCTATCTTTGCTAGTTCATTTTGACTAAGCCCAAGATCTAAAACTTGATTACACATCTTTAAGTATGTAGCTGCATCACTACTTCCACCACCAAGACCGGCAAATGCTGGTATACTTTTTTTGACTTGTACTGCATAAGTTTGCATTAGCCTATCTAAAGATTCAGATTTTACTGCTTCTCTTAGGGCAACATATGCTTTATATATTGTATTTTGATGAGTCTCACAAGAAAATTCACCTATTATTTCAAAGTCATCTGTAGTTTTTGGAGTGAAAAACAGTTGATCATAAAGAGAATCAACTCTCATAAATCTAGAGATAATTTCATGATAATTTTCTCTCATTCCTGTTATCTTTAAAAACACATTTACTTTAGCATATGCTTTGTAAATCTTCATATCAGGCTCTATTTTTTTATTATCTTACTAAGCAAGCTCAAGTCATCATGACTGTGCTGCTTAGAAGCTGCTATATTTAAATCTTTAACATCTTCTAAAAGTTCATTTCTAATTATAGAGATATCTCTTGGAGCATCTATTCCTAGTTTAACTACACCCTTATCGATAGATATAATTTTCACAGTTATATTATCACCTATCACAATAGACTCGTCTAATTTTCTAGCTAATACTAACATGTATATATCCTACCTAGTTCATATTTTACTTGCATCTGTTCTATATTTATTATCGAAATATTATCGCCATTATCTAACCAATAATATCCATCTTTTTGTATCTCTAAATCCTTTAAAGCAAGAACTCTTCCATATTTAAGATTATCACTATCTCCAAGGTATATATTCGTAGGAATATTCAAAGATTTTTTAATATCTAGAGCTTTTTCCCCATCAAATGTAAACTGTCCTTCGCAGAGTCTCTCTAAAGCACTTAGACTTCCGTGTTGTAAACCTAGTCTATTTGATATGATACGCCCAAGAGAACGAATGTATGTCCCCTCAGATACAGTTGCTTCAAAAGTTACAAATGGATGACAGTAACTGATTAGCTTAGTTTCATAGATGCTAGAATTTATTTTATTGAGAGTAAACTCTTTACCTGCACGAGCAAGATCATAAGCTCTTTGTCCATTTATGCGCTTTGCACTAAAGATAGGAGGTTCATACTCCAACTCACCCTCAAGTGATTTTATAACCTCTTGAATTTTCTCTAAGGCAAGTTCTGGAAGAATCTCTACATTTTCTATCATCTCAGTATCAAGAGAGTCAGATGCAGCTCCAAGCCATAAAGTAGCACGATATTTTTTGGGAGTTTTATTTAAAAATCTAAAGAGTTTTGTGTGGGAGCCAAAACCAATAAGAAGCACTCCTTTTGCAAAAGGATCTAGTGTTCCTGAGAAACCAGATTTTTTATCATTATATTTTCTTTTTAATCGTGATAAAAAAAAGTTTGAGCTAATCCCTGTAGGTTTGTATGCTACAAAGAGTCGATTCATAGGCGCTCTACGAAAGATGCAAGGATATCTCTCTTTGTTCCGGCAAAATTTATGTTTAGTTTAAATTCTCGTCCACTTTTACTAATACCTGCAACTCTTCCTGTTCCAAAAATTTTATGACGGACTAAGTCACCTTTTTTAAATGCTGTGTTTTTTTCGACTTTTAAAGAACCTTCGCAAAGGCCTGATTCATTAAAAAATCTACTCTTTTGAAGATCACTTCTGCGTCCTTTGTAAAATCTACTTGCAGCATGAGAAAGAGTAAGACTCTCTTTTGCTCTTGTAAAAGAAACATAACCCAAACGTCTTTCTTCTTCTAAGTCACTTCCATCACCAACTAAAGGTAAGAAACCTTCTTCTAGTCCGATAATAAATACATGCTCAAACTCTAAACCTTTAGAAGCGTGAATACTCATCATATAAATACTCTCACCTTCAACTTGGTCTTGTTCACTTTGAAGAGTTAGTTCATTTAGAAATTCATCTAGCCCAGATTCAGGAGATTTTTTTACAAAATCACGAAAGAGTCCATAAAACTCATCCATATTTAAAATTCTATCTGCTTCATCTTGCATACCAGCGTAAATATTTTTTAGATGGAAAGTATCTTCTAAAACATCTATAAACTCATAAGTAGATTCACGTGCTACTTTTGAAACATTTTCTACATCTTTTATAAATGTTTTTAAAGTAGAGGCATTTTTCTTTCTTACTAGTAGCTCTAAATCAGCTAAAGATGTTGTTTTAATATATTCATATATGGACGTAGATGCAGCGTGAGCCGCTAACTCAATCTTTTCTATACTAGCTTTTCCTAAACCTCTTTTTGGTTTATTTACTACTCTTTTAAATGAGAAGTCATCATGGAAATTTGTAATGATTCTAATATAAGAAATAAGGTCTTTAATCTCTGCTCTATCGTAAAATCTAAGACCACCAACAAGTTTGTAAGCTATGCCAGAACGATTTAAACCCTCTTCTATGGAACGACTTAAAACATTTACACGGTAAAGAATTGCAATGTCATTTGCACTCACACCTGAGTCTAAAAGTTTTCTAATCTTCATAGCTATCTTTCTTGACTCTTCGTTTTCATCATGAGAATTTAATATACTAACATCTTCACCAGAACCACGAGTTGGTATTAGCTTTTTACCTAAACGAGAACGGTTATGCTCTATAAGTGCATTTGCTACTTTTAAGATTGGTTCTTTTGAACGGTAGTTATTTTCTAGTTTAAAAGTTGAAGTACCTGGAAAATCTTGATCAAACTCCATAATATTTCTAATATGTGCTCCACGCCAACCGTAAATACTCTGATCATCATCACCAACCACACATAGATTATTATGCGAAGTACAAAGTTTTTGTAGAAGTTTTAACTGCAGCTCATTTGTATCTTGATACTCATCAATCATAATATACTGATATTTTTGAGATGTTGTTTTAGCAAGTTCAGGGTTCTCGTGAAGTAGTCTATAAGTCAATGCAATTAAATCATCAAAATCAACTAAGTTATTTTCTCTAAGGTAAGCTTCATACTCTTCATAAACTTTTGCAATTTGTTGATAGTTAAAAAGTTCTGCTTGTTTATATGCATCATCAGGAGACAAAAGTGAATTTTTATATCTTGAAATTTCACTAGCTATTAATGGTGTTGGTATTTCAGTATTTATTTTTTTAATTATACGTTTTTTATCATCTGTATCAATTACTACAAAGTTATTTTGTCTATTTAAAAGGTGAATATGAAATTTTAAGAATAATAACCCAAACTTATGAAATGTACATAGAAGTGGTGGATAAGAAGCATCTACAATCATGTCAAGAGCACGCTCACGCATCTCTTTTGCTGCCTTGTTCGTAAAGGTAAGAGTTAAGGTGTTTGAAGCTGGTATTCCAAGGACTTCTATGAGATATGCAAGACGAGAAATAATAGTAGTTGTTTTACCACTCCCTGCTCCAGCTAAAATAAGGACAGGACCTTCTGATTGTTTTACAGCTTGGCTCTGTGATTCATTTAGTTTTTCAAATATTTTTTCCATCTTTTTCCATTATAGTCGCTAGTCTATGTTTATTTACTTTTATTATAGCAAAATACTTATAAATTATTACAATACCATTGCAATAATTATAATATTGAGTTATAATTTTATCTATTCATTAAACTTATAGGAATTATTATGTTAAAAGATTTTGCCAAATTACAAACCTTTCTTATGGTCATAAAAGAGAAAAGTTTCTCTAAGGCATCTGCAAAATTAGGTATATCACAACCGGCTGTTACTCAACAAATTAAATATATAGAAGATTATCTCGATACAAAAATTGTTGAGAGAAAAAAGAATGGTATTTTACTTACAAAAGAGGGAGAAGATCTTTATAGAATTGCAATCAAACTTGATAAAGCAATACTAAGTAGTGAAAAAGAACTTCTTAAAATAATCAATAAAGAATTCACTTTTGTTATGGGTAGCTCAAACGCTATTGGTAACTATATACTTCCAAAATATCTTGGTGAAATCAAGCAAAGAATTGGTAACGAAGTTTATATGCATGTTGGTAGATCTACAGATATGATTGATCAATTAGAAGCAAAAAAAATAGATGTTGCTCTTATCGAATCTCCAATTTTTAGAGATGGTATCGTATATAGAGAGTGGGTTCAAGATGAACTTGTACTTTTCTCGAATCAACCGATTAAAAAACAACTCTCCGCGGAAGATTTATTTGAATTTGATTGGATATGTCGTAATGAAGAGTCTCATACAAGAAAACTCACTTCTGAAGTATTTGAAGAGATGGGTGTGCAGTGTACAAACTTTAATGTTTTAGGTGTTTTAGCTTCTCCAACATCTATTAAAGAATCAATTGTTAATGCTGATAAAAATGCTGAGAGACCTTTAGTTTCGATTATGTCTCGTCACGTTATACAGTCAGAGTTAGCTTCAGGAAAACTTTTTGAAGCTAGACTTAAAAATTATAAAATAGAAAGAAACTTTTATATAGCTTACTTAAAAGAGAGAAAGCACGATGCCTTTGTTGATAACGTTGTGCACTTCTTACTATCTTTAAATAAAGTATAAACTACTTCTTAGTCTTTTACAAACTTGGAATTTTCCGGGTTTGAAAGAAACGACGCCATTGAATCTTTTACACCTTTTTCATTTGATACTTTTTTAGGTTCATCTTCTAGCTGGTGAGTTGCAAGATTTATCATTACAGGTGTTTCATCTACAATTATTTGCATAATACTTACAAGTGGTACACGAACAATACTACCAAAATTTTCAGCTCCAAAACCAGCTTCAAAAACTAAACTGTTCTCTTCTATATGGGCTGTTTCAAATGTGTAACCTGCTAAAAAGAAAAGTGTTAATAGACGGAATTCTGTAACTATCTCTTCTGGTAAGCTTGGCTCAAAAAGAGCATCTTCTATTTTACAAAGAATTCCAAAATTTTGTTCTTTTTGAAAAAAATAGATTATCAACTCCTGCATATGTTTTTGCATCAGTTGAGTAAACTCTTTATTATTTATAACACTATCTAACAAGTCACATCCTTTAAATCATATTTCGTAATTATATCAAAATCTATCATCGCATTCATTAGTGCTACTTTAGAATAATCTTTTAAATCTTTAACATATATATCTTTTTCTATTATTTTTCCTGCATCTAGAAGCCTAGCTCTTGTTGTTCCTTTTAAAAGTGGTTTTTTTGGTGTATACCACAAACCATCATTATAAAAAACAACATTTGCTATAGTAGTATCTGTAATTAAAGAATTTTTTACGATTAAAATCTCATCACAATTTTCTTTTTTTTTAAAAAGATTATCTAGCGCTGATCTATCGCTGTATTTTTTAGAGTAGTCAATTTCATCATCATATACTAACTTTATAGATTTGATATCTCTTTTTTTGTACTTATGATATGTTATGTTGATTTCTTGTTCATCATAGCTTAGTCGGCATCTATAAAGACCCGAAGCTGGAGGATTCAAAAACTCTTTAAGATTTTTAAAGTCACTAACTCCTAGTGATTTTAAAACACTCTCATAGCGTCTCTGATGGTATAAAATATTAAAAATTTCACCATCTAGAGATTTGATAGTCTCTAGATAGTTTTTACTCACTAAATAGTTCTGTACTTAAATATCTCTCACCAGTATCACATAGAATTGTTAAAAGTGTTTTACCTTTAAACTCTTCTCTAGATGCCATCTGCATAGTTGCATAAACATTTGCTCCAGCTGAGATTCCAACAAGTAGTCCTTCTTCTTTTGCAAGCATTTTAGCCGTCTTCATTGCATCTTCATTACTCACTTGTATAACTTCACTATAGATTGTAGTATCTAAGATGCCAGGAACAAATCCTGCACCAATACCTTGAATCTTATGAGGACCAGGTTTTTCACCAGAGAGTACTGCAGAAGCTTCAGGTTCTACTGCAATAACAGTAATATTTGGTATTTTTTCTTTTAAAACACGAGAAGTACCTGTCAATGTTCCACCTGTTCCAACAGCCGCAACAAATACATCTATAAGAGCATCTGTATCTTTTAGAATCTCTTGAGCAGTTGTAATCATATGGATTTCAGAATTTGACTCATTTTCAAACTGTTGTAAGATAATGCTATCTTCTATCTCAGTTTGTAATTCCTCAGCTTTAACAATTGCTCCACTCATACCTTTTGCCGCAGGAGTTAAAACAAGTTCAGCTCCTAGAGCTTTTAGTAAGTTTCTTCTCTCAATACTCATAGACTCAGGCATAGTCAAAATTAGTTTTAAGTTTTGTGCAGCACAGTTAGCAGCAAGCGCTATACCTGTGTTTCCACTTGTAGGTTCTATAATAGTTGTTGAGCTTGTAATCTTTCCGGCTTCTTGAGCTCTTCTAATCATATTAAAGCCTATTCTATCTTTTACAGAGCTAGTAGGATTCATAAACTCACACTTACCTAAAATTGTAGTTCCTGTAAGTTTTGACGGTGTATTTAACTTTACCAATGGTGTATTTCCAATTAGTTCTGTAATGTTTTTTGCTATATTCATAAAAGTCCCCTATAAATTAATTAAATTTATTTTACACTAAAAATGTTATTAATACAAACTTCTTTAATGATTAGTTAATTTCATATCTTTTCCAAAGCTTTTTAATAATAAAATAATTGTATCGTAATAATACAAAGAGGTAATTATGGCTATATATGTAAGTGATGGCAAGAAACTAATAGATGTTGAATATGATGATATTCCTACAGTTAATGACATGATTGATGGGATGAGAGTCTTATCTACAGACAAAAGAGCAGAAGATGAAAATGGAATGTTCTTGCTAGAGACGAATGGAAATGTATGTTGTTATGTTTTTGACGAAATATTTATAGTTGGGAAAGTCAACGGTTTTGAAAACCTTGTAGATGCCATAGAAGCTTGGAACAATAACGAAATATAAAGTTACTCAAATTGGAGTAACTTTACTCTTGTATAATGAACCCCTAAAACTGAACCAGTAAAATTTGTTTTCTTATTTCAAAAATGATAAAATTGAAATAGAAAATATAGGGATTAAATATGAGTGT
>NZ_JADGFC010000202.1 GCF_016744025.1 Sulfurimonas sp. | reverse complement strand
TACTTACGTATATATAACCACTCTCACCAGTACAGCATCTACCTGCACAACTGTTACAAGCGGAAGTATCAAAGGAAAAATCAAATCCTTCTTTTTTAACTATAGATGACATTTAATACTCTGAGTTTTTGCTTTTTTATAGATAAGTGCGACCTCTTGTGTGAATTTACTGCCCTCAAAACTAATCAGTGGTTTATGAACTTTCATCAATGATGATGAGCCATTTCTAACATGTATCATAACTAGAGTTGCTCCTCTATCTACTTTTGGATGAACAAATTGAACATCTACAACTCTTAATTTAACGCGCTCAAGTTCAGCACAAATAAGCCCAAATTGAGAAGCGTCATAACAGAATATAAAATGTGATCTTGGTTTTAACAGTCTTGAGACCTTTTTAAAAAATGCTTTTAAAGGTAAGTTGATATTATACCTTGCATTAAATAACATTTCATTCTTGCTTACTGAAACTTGTTCATGATAAAAAGGAGGATTAGAAATTATATAATCATACTTGATGTTTTCATCTAAGTCTACAAAATCACTTTTATGTATTTTATATTCTATCTTGTTAACTCTTGCATTTATAGTTGCATATTGTACAAAAGCATCTTGTTTTTCCACTGCTTCGAGTTCAACTTTTGGATTATCGCGAGCAACCAAGAGACCAACAACACCACAGCCAGCACCAACATCAAGGACTTTACCTTTTGGATTAAACGAGTCTATAAAATCGTACAAAAAGATAGAATCACTATTGTAACAGTAGCCTTCTTGTGGCTGGTAAAGAAGCATAAAACACCTTTTGGATATAATCTTGATATTATATCTCAAAGGCATTAAATGATTATTATTCCGGCACGATTGGCATCTACAAGATTTCCACAAAAAGTTTTAGCAGATATCGGTGGTCTTCCTATGGTTGTAAGAACTGCAAAAAGAGTGGCACACTTAGATAGAGTTGTTGTAGCAGCAGATGATGAAGCTATCATCGAAATATGTGAAGCTCATGGCGTAGAAGCTATGCTTACATCTACAACACATAAAAGTGGTACTGACCGTATTAGTGAATGTGCAAATATTTTAAAGCTAGATGATAATGAGATAATTATAAATGTTCAAGCTGATGAGCCATTTATTGAACCTGAGGTAGTAGAATCACTTATAAACAAGTTAAAAGAACTACAGAAAAAAGATGAGCCTTTTATTATGGGAAGTTGTTACAATGCTATAAATTCTGAATCTGCTGAGGATCCAAATCTTGTTAAAGTTGTATTAGACAATAACAATAACGCTGTATATTTTTCTCGTTCTTTAATTCCGTATAACAGAAGTGGAAGAGCAAATTATTTTGGACACATTGGCATCTATGGATTTAGTAAAAAGAGTCTAAAAGAGTTTTGTAATCTAAGCGATGCTCCTATAGAAGATATTGAAGGTCTAGAACAACTTCGTGCTATTTACCATCAAAAAAATATAACAATGTTAAAAGTTTCAAGTACAGGTTTTGGTATTGACACACCACAAGATTTAGCAAGAGCTATAGAAATATTTCTATAGACTCAAAAACTAATTAGTATAGCTCTCCGCGTCAATTATAGTTAAGTGTTGATTCTCATCTGGAACTATAAGCTCATCTTGTTGACATCCTAAAATTATAGAAGCAGTATGTACTCCAGAAAAAGTAGCTCCTGTAACACCATGAGCTAAAATACTCGCTCCACAAAGATAAAGATTTTCTATCTCACTATTTGCTCTATAAGCATTTGGTCCAATCTGATTTAGAATTTTATTTGTTCCGTAAACACTACCTCGTGTTGAGTTTATAAAGTGTTCGTTTGTTAAAGGGGTAGCTAAGTCTTTATGAACTATATGCTCTTTGACATTTGGAATAACCCTATCTAAAGAATTTATCATCTTTTGCATAAGTGAAGATTTTAATTTTAAATAAACTTCAGAGCGTTTTGAAGTTTCATCTTTAAAATCCTCAAAAGCCTTGTAATCTATAAACGTTACAACTTCTAATACATGATTTTTACCATCAAAACTAGATGGGTCTTTGAGAGTAGTACAGCTTATAAATAAACCTTTGAAATAATCTCCACTTGTTATATCCTCACTCATCATCTCTTCATGCAACTCATCCATATTACTATCTGGCAGTACCCAAATATTTCCAGAATCAAGCCCAGCTTCTTTTACATCCATATCTATAGTTAAAAATAGAATTAAAGAAGTACATGAGTATTTGGTAATATCTAATTTATTACATAGTTTAAGAGATAAATTTTCTCGCCCTATTAAGTCAAGATAAGTCTTCTGGGGATCTGCATTTGAGATAATTCTAGATGCATAGATTTTTTCACCATTTTTTAGTTCTACTCCAACAGCTTTTTTACTATCACCTACATCTAATAGTATTTTTGTAACCATAGCTTTTGTACGGACTTCGCCACCATGATTTTTTATAGCTTTTATCATTGCACTAACAATAGCTCCTCCACCACCTTTTGGGTAATAACCTCCACTAAAATAATGCTCCATAACTGCACAGTGAAAAGGAAAACTAGCACTTGCAGGAGAAGTACCATGATCTCCACATTGAATATTTAAGATAGCTTTTGCGAGAGGATCTTTTATATGCCAACCTATAACTCTTTTCAAGCTAAATAGACCGTATTTGCCCATATGTCGTGTTCGCCAAGGAATAGTTATTTTATCCCAAAAGCTATTCATTTTAGGGATAAGTTGGAGTTGTCTACTTACATCACGTATGGTTTGAAAGTATCTTCTTAACCCTTTTTCTTCATGTGGAAATTTTTCAATCATAGCAGATAAGAACTCATCAAAATTTGCAGGAATATCAAATCTTTCATCACCAATATGGCAATGCTCATAGGCTTGAGGATTCATTTTAAAAAATGTTAAATCATTTGCTATCCCAAGACCTCTGTATAAATTACTTGAAGATTCATTTTCTTGCATTAAACCTATATAGTGAACACCTGGAGTAAATTTACTTCCGTGAAGTTTAAAGCTATGACACCAACCTCCGGGGATATAATGTTGTTCTAAAACAAGCACTTTTTGACCTGCACGAGAGAGTAATATAGCAGCAGCAAGACCACCAGCACCTGAACCTATAATAATTGTATCTATTTGTTGCATCTTTATCTTTTAT
>NZ_JADGFC010000201.1 GCF_016744025.1 Sulfurimonas sp. | reverse complement strand
CTTCTTTGTTTTTGGTCGAATAAGATTAGCAGATTATCGATTAATCCTATCTTTCAACTTACTTTCAAAAAATTGCACTTGATTTTAGAATTGGCGTTTGTTTCATCTTGAAGTTTTGCATATTTCATAGTTTGTGTTATATCTGCGTGATTCATAAGATCTTGAATTTGTCTGATGGGTACATTTGAAATTGCTAGTTGTGAAGCGAATGTATGCCTAAGAGAATGTATTACAATCCTGTTTGCTCTACCTTTGATATCCATACCTACATTAAATAAATCATCTAATATGGGTTTTAATCTTGTTTGTACCTGTCTAGCACTTATTTGTTTACCATCATTGTTGAATGAGACAAGGTTGTCATTATAATTTATAAGTTTCAACTTAGTATTGAGTAAATCTCTTGTTGTGTTTGTTATATACCCACTATAGATTTCACCGCCATTTTTAAAGTCAGTAATTCTTATAATATCACTCTGTAAGTCTATGTCACGCTTTTTAATGTTTAAAACACCCTCTAATCTTGCCCCAGTTGTTAATGCTAGTTTCGTGAAGGTTTCTAACATATTTCCATGTTCTTTCTCTCTATCTCTTAATATAGTTTGCTTGTAAAGTTCTTCAATCTCAGATGCTCTAAGAAATCTTTCTCTAGTATTTTGTATTTTATATCTTTTTACTTTCATCGCCGGATTTACTGCTTCATATAGTTCTTCATAGAAACCAAAATTAAATATTGTACTGAATAATTCAATAATCATATTTGAAGTTTTTTCACTTAGTTTTTTGTCTTTAACAATGCTGTGGCGAAGCTTATCTAAGTCGTCTTTCTTTATATTGGTAATAGAAGATTTTCCAAGAGGCTCAGAGAGGTGTTTATTGTATTTGCTAAGTCTTTCATGTGTACTAACAGTATTATCTTTAGATGAAAAGTATTGATCAGCTACATCATCAAGAGTAATAATTTTTTTACGGTGATTCTTTACAATTTTAGGTGGTTGCTCACCTTTGTTCTGAGCATTTAATATCTCAATACGTTTGTTTCTACAATATACTTCAGTAGTTCCATCCGTTTCATCACCAATCTTCACTCTTTTAAGTATGTTGCTTTCGTCTCTATATCTAACATAAAATGATTTACTACCATTAGCTTTTAGATAATATTGAACGCCTTCATATTTTTTTGAATTAATGTATTTAGCCAACTTAACATCCTTAGTATAAAAACCCAAATAGCCAAAGAGGTATTATGTTTGAATACCCAGTCTCTATCTCATCCCTGATAACAAAGCTATTTTCTGCATTCTCTAACTGTTTATCACCTTTTGAATCTCCACCTATCTCAAAGATATATTTATCATCAATGATAAAATCACCTTTGTCATAATAATGAATGATATGTGTATGATTTAGCTGAGATATGAAAAAGCTCTCTCTAACTGAACCTATATTAGGATTGGCACATAATACATGAAACAAATTTGGATTGTTAAGCAACATCTTTTGTGCTTTATTTAGGCGTTTATGACTTTGTGGAGCTTCGATAAGGTGAACTAAATCACCTTCTTTCATATATGCAAGATACTTTGAGAGTGTAGACCAAGAAATCTGTGTGTCTGCGCTAAGTTTTGATTTAGAGATTTCATACGGAGAGGTTGAACATAACATACCCAATACTCTTTTGAGCACACTTTGTTTTTCATTGTCTATATTAAATATTTTTGCTAAATCTGATTCAATAGTTATATTAATTACTTCCAAGAGTCTCATAGGATAGTCAGTGATAGATTCATTGAAAAAAGGGTAAGCTCCATATTTAATATAATTAGAGTAATGTTCAAGTGGTTTTATCTTTTCCAATATTTCATAACTTATATCTTCATGATTATTTACTATATCTTCTAGTGAATAAAAAGGTAGTTCTATCTTCTCTTTTAAAGATATAAATTCTCTAAGTGACATAGGAGGAAGATAGTGCATGGAAGCTCTACGAGATAAGTCGGCACTTTCATGATTTAAAATTATTGCTGATGAACCGGTAAATATAACTTGGATAGTTAGGAAGTCATACATAGATTTTATATGCATAGCAAAGTCACTAGATTTGTGTATTTCATCAATAAGCAATAGTTTCCCACCATACTGCTCAAATTCAGTGGCCATATCAAAGAGATCTTCTCCAGCCATTACAGGGCTATCGCAACTTACATAAAGTATTTGACTTGGTTTGAATTTAGATTTTTTTGCATATTGGTGAAGTATAGTTGTCTTACCAGATCCACGACTTCCTTTGATCCCAATTATTTTAGCATTAAAATCTATATCATTATAAAGAGATCTATAAAAATTAGATGTTCTTTTAGATAACCATTGTTTTGAAAGTTTTTGTAGTATTGGTTTCATTTGTTAGCCTTTAATAGCATATATTTATGTATTCTACTATTAAATACTTTTAATAGCAAGTTGGTGATATTATTAATTAGATTTAATAGCAAATATAATTATCCTCATAAAGTGGCATATTTAGGTATTGTAATACACATGTTATAAGAGTGAGAAAAGTATATCGTAATTTGGTGACTAAACTGGTGACTAATTAGTCACAATTATTGATAAAACTTGATTTTAGATGACTATACTTGATATAATGATAACCTCTAAAGAATCGTTATATATGGGTCATTTGAGGATAGTTGACGATACTTTAAGAAACTTGATAAAATCTATTTTTTCAAGTCCTCTTATCCGCACCACACTTCAGTTTATATAAAATTACTCCAACAATTAACTTACTAACAACAAAGTGAAGAGACTATTGCACAATTTAGAAAATTGATTGTTTTCGCTTTATGTTTATATCTATGATATAACTTTCACAAAACGACTGAGTAATCAAGAACAAGAACTTATATTAAAAATCTTCTTTATTTAAGAGTAAAAGAAATATAAGAGAAATATCTACAAGTTAAATATATTAATGTATAATTCAACAAAAAATAGAGATAAAATATGACATTTACTACTGCAAAACAAAAATTCAATAAACTATATAAAACTAAAGATATCTTGTCTAAGTCTTTTGTTAAGAGTGCTGGTAAAGATATATCGAATATATGACTTAATTAAAAAAACGGGTGCATAAAACATTCATTAAAGTTCGGTATAGTAGGAGTAAACAAAGGTTTATTTACAAATGGCTGTAAAAAAGCT
>NZ_JADGFC010000049.1:9235-17326 GCF_016744025.1 Sulfurimonas sp. | reverse complement strand
GCATATTCTAAATATGATTCAAACACAGTATTATCTCTTTTTATAAGAACTACTTCTAAGCATCGTCGTAAAAATCTAAATCTTTATATACATGAAAAGCTTATAAATAAAATATCATCATCTTGGAGAATATCTCAGTTTGTCAAAATAGTTATACATGATGATAAACTAGATAAACTACAATTATCCCTTTTGAAGCTAAAAGGGGAAAAGTTAAACTCTAAGACTAACTTCTATTTGGCTATTAACCATTTAATGCATCTAAATAAGAAAAAAGCTTTACATTATTTTGACCTTTCTCGCTCAAAAGCTAAAAGTAAAATTGATGTAGATAAAAACTTCTTTTGGATGTACAAAATAACAGAAAATAAAAAATATCTTGATAAGCTACTTAAAAGCCGTGATATCAATATGTATACCTTGTATGCACATGAGATGCAAAACAAAAGCTTTAACAATTATTTTTGTGCTGTAGAAGTAAATGAAAGTAAAGCAAATAAAAATATTCAAGATCCATTTGAGTGGAGCAATATTTTAAAAGATATAAAAAAAGCATCTCCTTCACAAGCTAAACTATATGAACTCTCACAAAAATATATGCAAGAGGATATGGTTCCTGTTCAAACTCTAATACTTGAAAAAGCATATAAGTACGGAATGCATGGTTATGTTATGCCTTATGATAGATATCTAAGAGATATACCAACAGATGAAAAGGCTCTTGTTTATGCGATTATGCGTCAAGAGAGTAAGCTTATTCCCTCGGCTTTATCTCGTTCTTACGCTCTTGGTTTGATGCAACTTATGCCATTTGTGGCAGATGATATTAGTAAACATATAAAAAATCCGGTAAAAAACTATGATGAAATGTTTATTCCTAAAAATAATATCAACTATGCACTAAATCATCTAAAGTGGATGAAAAAATCTCTTTACCACCCTCTTTTTATGGCTTATGCTTACAATGGAGGTATGGGATTTTTAAGAAGACACCTTCAAAAAGGTACTTTCAATAGTGGAAAATACGAGCCTTTTTTAAGTATGGAGCTAATGTCTAATTCTGAAAGTAGAGAGTACGGGAAAAAAGTTTTAGCAAACTATGTGATGTATAAAAAAGTAATGGGAGAAGAAGTTTCTATTCTTCGTCTTTTTGATACGTTAACTCTTCCGAAGAAGACAGATCGGTTTCGAGGACAAGGTTAATCTTATTTTTTACTTCTCTCTTAAATGCTACAAGATAGTACTTTCTCCACTTACTATTAACAGATACTAGGTGAGAGAATTTATTATTTGAATCTAACTTTTTAATTTTTACTGGAAGATTTCCATTTAGTTTCATCGTTAGTTTTATCTTATCAAGAGTGTTTGTATCATACATCTCTTTTTTGTCTTTTAAGTAAAGGTATACATAAAAATATTCGTTAACAGTATAGACATTTGGATAGACATCATTTAAATATATTGCTGAGAAAACTCCCTCTACATTTTCACCCATTTTTATCTTACTCTCTTGTAAGCTAGAAGCACTTAATTCTTGATCAACTTGCATATTAAACTTACTAAAGGCATTTTTATCAGCACATCCTATAAATAGAAGAGAAAAAGTTAAAATTGTTAGTATATATTTCATGATTGTTCCTATGATTTGTGAAAGAATTATAGCTTATTAAACAAGCTTTTAAAGACTATTTTGTATAATCACTTAAATTTTTAGACAAATAAATACAAAGATATTAAAGTGAATAAAAGATTAGCAGTTGCATTTACCGGTCCATCGAACAGCGGAAAGACTACTCTTATACTAAAAGTAGCCAGAAAATTAATACATGAGCAAGGCAAAAGAGTAGCTATAATAAAGCATGACCCTAGAGATAAAGCTCGTTTTGACGTAGTTGGGAAGGATAGTTATAAGTTCTCAGACACTGGCGCAGAGGTTATGGTTACTTCTCCTAATAGAACTACTTACTTTTCTAAACAAAACAAAGATTTAGATGAGATGATTAGACTTTTTAATGATTTTGACATTCTACTTGTCGAGGGTTTAAAAAATCTACCACTACCACGCATAAGTATATTTAGAGAAAGACTAGATAGTGATTACTTTCCGTATATGAATGCTTTGGCAATTGATGATAGTATTAACACTCAAGATTACAATATCCCTGAGAATGTTGATATATTAGACTTAAATAATAGCGAAGATGTAATATCTTGGATATTAAAAAATGCGAAGGAAGTATAATAAATGACTGACATATTTGACGCAATTCAGCGTACGGCAAAAAGAATCAAAGTAGCTATAGATGTTAAAGATACAGGTTACTCACAACAAGCTAATAGTTCTGGGGAGACTCAACTTCAGCTTGATATACAATGTGATATGATTATTGAAGAAGAGTTCTCAAAAGTACCTTCTATTCATACTATTGCAAGCGAAGAAAAAGAAAATGCAATGCTTTTAAATAAAAATGGAAAGTACTTCATCGCTTATGACCCACTTGATGGTTCATCTTTAGTAGATGTAAACCTTAGTGTTGGTTCTATCTTTGGCATCTATGAAAACGAATTTGGAGCAGACAAAATGGTCGCTTCTTGTTATGTTGTATTTGGTCCTCGTGTTGAGATGGTATTTGCTCATAACAAAGCTAAACTACACCTGCTTCAAGGTGAAAATTTTGAGTTTGTTAAAGAAATCCGTTTAAATGAAAAAGGTAAGCTAAACGCTCCTGGTGGAACTCAGCAAAACTGGATGCCTTACCATAAAGAGATGGTAGATAGCTTCTTTAAAGAGGGTTACCGTCTAAGATATTCTGGTGGTATGGTTCCTGATCTTCATCAGATTCTTCTCAAAGGTGGTGGACTATTTTCATATCCAGCAACTAGTGATAAACCTGATGGAAAACTTCGTAAACTTTTTGAAGTATTTCCTTTTGCCTTTGTATATAAAATTGCTGGTGGTGAAGCTATTGATGGTAAAGTTGATTTAATGGAACTAGGTCATAAACATATACACGACACTTCACCATGTTTCTTTGGTTCTAAGTATGAGATAGCGAGAGTAAAAGAAGTTTATGCAACAAACGCATAATATAGAAAAAGATAAGTTTGAACTTCATCTTGATGAAATGATAATTAAAGTTCAAGTTTGTCAAAAAGAAAAGAACTTAGCATCTTGTAGTATTTGTCAAATGTACATGAACTGTGAGCTTAGACTAGATTATGTAAAGTCTGTATACAACAGCATGTCTAAGGGTGAAACCGGTGGATTTGAGTTCTAAATCATTTTTATAGAGTAAAATTAAGGAAGAAAATTTTGAGTAAATACATAACAACACCTATCTATTACGTTAACGGCGAAGCACATATAGGGCACGCTTACACGACTTTTATTGCTGATACAATGGCTAGATATGAGAAACTAAAAGGTAATAAAACATACTTTTTAACTGGAACAGATGAGCATGGTCAAAAAATAGAAGAATCAGCACAGAAAAATGGCAAACCTACTCAAGAGTTTGCAGATGAAATTAGTGCTTCATTTAAAAATCTATGGGATGAGTTTGAAATAGATTATGATAAATTTATAAGAACTACAGATGCAGACCATAAAATAGGTGTTCAAAAAGCTTTTGAAGTGATGCATGCTAAAGGTGATATATACAAAGACTTTTACGAAGGTCACTATTGTGTAAGTTGTGAAACTTTTTTCCCTGAAACTCAGTTAGTAGACGGCGAGTTTTGCCCAGATTGTGGAAGAACAACAAGTACCGTTAAAGAAGAAAGTTACTTTTTTAAACTTTCAAAATATGAAGATGATCTACTAAAGTATTATGAAGATAATCCTGACTTTATTCTTCCTCGTTCTCGTGCAAATGAAGTTAAAAACTTTGTAAAAGGTGGACTTAGAGACCTTTCTGTTACACGTACTTCATTTAGTTGGGGTGTTAAACTTCCTGAGTCAATGAATGATGATAAACATGTTATGTATGTTTGGCTAGATGCTCTAATGAATTATGTAACAGCTCTTGGTTATGGAAAAGATGAAGAACTTATGAATTTTTGGCCTGATACTACACACTTTGTAGGTAAAGACATTCTTCGTTTTCATGCTATTTACTGGCCAGCATTTCTAATGAGCCTTGACTTACCTCTTCCAAAGCACATTGCTGCACATGGATGGTGGACTAGAGATGGTGAAAAGATGAGTAAATCAAAAGGGAATGTTGTTTCTCCTAAAGAAGTTTCAGACCTTTATGGTGTTGAAAACCTTAGATACTTTATGCTTCGTGAAGTTCCTTTTGGTCAAGATGGAGATTTCTCTCAAAGAGCATTTATAGATAGAATCAATTCAGAACTAAGTAATGACCTTGGTAACCTTCTAAATCGTATCATAGGAATGAGTGGAAAATACTCTGACTTTGAGATAGATAGCAAAGATGTACAAAAGTACCATGCAAAAGAGTTAGATGCAATGAATGAAGCTCTGGGAAATCTTGATGGTTTTATGCAAAATATGCAAACTCATAGATACTTAGAAGAACTTTGGAAGCTATTTGCCATTGGAAATAAAGCTATTGAAGAGCATGCTCCATGGGTTAAAATGAAAGAAGACAAAAAAGATGAGGCTCTTGCTACAGTTGCGCTAGTTGCAAATATATTAGCTAAAGCATCAATCATGTTAAGCCCTGTTATGCCTAAAACAACAGCGACAATAGCAGATGCACTTAACTTTACTATAGACAACGCTAGTTATAACGAGTTAGTTATAGATAAAAAACTATTGAAATTATTTAATATCAAGAAGGTTCCACCTCTTTTCCCTCGTGTTGAAGAGCCTTTAATGCAAGAAGCTCCAAAAGCTATGCCTGATGATAAGCCAAATGACAATATGAAAGAAGATCTTATCGCTAATAAAGAAGCTAAAAAAGAAGAAGACAATCTTATAGAAATTGGTCAATTTTTTGAAACATCATTAAAAATCGGTGTTGTTGTAGAAGCTGAGGAAGTTCCTAAGAGTAAAAAACTTCTAAAACTTCAGGTTGATTTAGGTGAAGGAACAAATAAACAAGTTGTAGCTGGAATAAAAGAGTTTTACTCTGCTGAGTCACTAATAAACACTCAAGTATGTGTTGTAGCTAACTTAAAACCAGCCAAACTTATGGGAATGATGTCTGAGGGAATGCTTCTAGCTGCCAAAGATGAAGATGGTTTATGTTTAGTAAGACCTGAAAAACCTAAAAAGGCCGGTACACCTATTGGATGAGACTTGAAAACTTCCTCGCACTTACACATGCAAATCTTGTAAACGAACCATGTGTAAATAATTTTGAAAACACTGTTTTTGAGGCTTCTAAAGTAAAGAGAGGTGATCTTTTCTTTGCCTATGATGCACAAGATATAGAGTTAGCAGTATTTAACGGTGCATACGGAATAGTTTTTGACAAACCTACGCAGATAAGTGATAGTGAAATTGCTTGGATAAAAGTCCTTGATATTGATGAAGCTGTGAAACGTCTTCTTCGTTTTAAACTTATTGAAAAAGAAATAGTTGCTTATGAATGTAATGAGATTATCTTAAAACTTGCTCTTCAAGTTATCACTCAAACTAGCTTTGTAGTTGTTCATGGAGATATAAGAGATGTTTTTAAGTCTCTTTGGGAAATTGAAGATAGAACTACAATACTCTTTTGCCCTACTCTAAACTCTAAAGATATGTTTACAAATGTAAAAACTCTTTCTAAAATATCCATAGAACCTATAGAGATTATGGAACAAACCCTTTTTGAAACATCTTTTATATATGACAACATATTTTATGAAAGACAACTAATTTCTCCTTTTTTCATCCCTTATCTTGCGGAGCTATTGCATCTGTTTAAAAGTTTAAAAATTGACTTTAGGTTAAGGAAGTTTACACCTATAGAGCACTTTGAAGCTGTATTTACAAACAAGAACTTTGAGATAAAAGACTTTGGAACAAGTGATAAAGTACTTATTTTTGAGCAAAACACTAGTCTTGTATATAGTGAAATAACATTTTTACATTCTCGTGCATCTTGGGCAAAGATAATTTGCGTCATTCCCTCCTCTGTAAAACAAGTTGAAGATGAAAATGTATTTAGCTACAAGCATGAAAAAGAGATACTACCTATACTAAAAGAAAATAGTTTTCATTTTGCACTAATCGTTGGTGTTGATAAATCTATTTTAAGCAGAACGATACCTTACCATACTCAACTAACACTATTTTAAGAAGAGTTTCTTTTTATGCATATAAGAGAAGCAAACGAAAATGATTTTAAGCTCATATGGCCTATCTTTCATGAGATTGTCTCTCAAGGCGAAACTTATGCTTATGAAATAGATACAAGTAAAGAAAAAGCTTTTAACATCTGGATGACTCAACCTTTTAAAACTTTTGTTTGTGAAGAAGAAAATAAAATCATCGCAACTTACTATATAAAAACAAATCAAGCAGGTCCTGGTTCACATGTTTGTAATTGTGGGTATATGGTTGCTAAAGATGCAAGAGGCAAAGGTCTTGCATCTACAATGTGTCAACATTCTCAAAAAATAGCAAAAGATATAGGTTACAAAGCTATGCAATTTAACTTTGTTGCTTCTACAAATGTTGGAGCTATAAGACTATGGACAAAACTAGGCTTTGATACTGTTGGTCGCTTGCCAAAAGCTTTTAATCATGCAAAACTAGGTTATGTAGATGCTTTGATTATGTATAAGTACTTTTATTAAGATGAAGTTCGATATATTTTTATTGAATTTTAAAAAGGTAGATTATGTCCTCATATATTATTAGATTTTTTCCTGTATTAGCTGTTTTCTTATCAGTTATAGCTTATTACTCACCAATGTTCTTTATAGATTTAAAGTCTCAAATAGTTCCTCTTCTAATGCTTATTATGCTTTTAATGGGTTTAACCTTAACTTTTAATGATTTTAAAAATCTTACAAAGTATAAAAAAGCTATTTTAGTTGGAATAATTTTACAATTTTCAGTTATGCCAATAGCAGCACTATTGATTTCTAACTTTCTTGGCTTAGATAAAAACTTAACCATTGGTATGATTTTAGTTGGAAGTGTTGCAGGCGGAACTGCCTCAAATGTTATGTGTTATATTGCAAAAGGAAATGTTGCTTTATCTATTAGTATGACAGCTTTATCTACATTGATAGGTGTTGTTTTAACTCCTATTCTCATAAAAAGCTTAGCAGGTACAATGGTGGATATATCGGTAATGGCTATGATTATGAGTTTGGCAAAGATAGTTCTTTTACCTGTATTTATTGGACTTATGATAAATCACTTTTTAAGTTCTTTTATCAAAAAGATTGACTTTTTACTTCCTCTAATTTCCGTCTTTGCAATAGTTATAGTTATAGCAATTGTCGTTGCTTTAAATACAAAGTCAATAGCAACTTTAGGTTTACTGCTACCTTTGGCAATAATCATTCATAATGCAATAGGGCTCACTCTTGGTTATTGGGCTTGTAAGGCCTTAGGTTTTGATAAGAAAACATGTAGAACTATATCTATAGAAGTTGGTCTGCAAAACTCTGGTTTAGCAGTTGCACTGGCACATAAGTTTTTTCTTCCTGTTGCGGCACTTCCAGGTGTCCTTTTTAGTATATGGCATAATATTTCTGGTTCTATTTTAGCTGGATATTGGTCTAAAAGAAGTTAATATATCTTATTTTTCTATTGTAATCGGTTCACCTTTTATTCCAACATAAATAACTATAATTTTGGCTGATTCATCACTTATATTTTTTCCATAACACCACTTTGTCATGTAAAAAGTAAATGTTGACGCAAATAGCAATATAGTTACTAAATAGAGAGTCTTTTTCATTTTAACATACTGTAAATATTAAAATTTATAGCAGTAAGTATAAATTTTACTTCTATACAAATTATAAAGCAATTAAAGACAGTAACTTTAACTGGTTTTCTTCGATGGTTTAGCTTTTTTTATAAATCTTACTATTTTTGGAAAAACATCTCTTATAATTACAAATATTATTCCAAAAATCATAAGTTTTGCTAAATCATAAATTATATTTACATCCAAA
>NZ_JADGFC010000049.1:588-9225 GCF_016744025.1 Sulfurimonas sp. | reverse complement strand
AATATATTCATTTTGTTCAATTTGAGCCAATGATGAAGTTTTGATAGTAATAATTCTATTTTTGAGTTCATATATTTTTTCTACTTTATATAATTCTGTTGAAAATATAATTGTAAAAGTTAATAATACTATTGTTGACATTATCTTAAGATACTCAAATGTTGAATCTTCAAATATTAATTTTACTGCAAATGCAAATACAATGGCTCCTGCGCTTAATTCAATAAATGTAGGTAACATTAATATATCAATTCCATGATTTGTCATAAATACGTCCTAATAAGTTAATTATCAGATAAAACTGACTATTAACTTATTATGGATGTATAAATATTAGAATAACCTTAATCCTTAACAGAGATACACTAATTCTCCGACAACTCTCTCTTCAACTCATCCTTATTAATTTGATTGTTATCACTTTGAACCAATGGAAGAGACTTTTTATAGATGACTCTACTTGGTAGCATATAAGATGCTAGATGTTTTTTAAGTTCAAAAAGTATTTCTTTTGGAGGTATCTCACTTGGTGCAGAATAAACCATTACTATCTCTTCTTCTATAAGCTCATTATCAATTGAAAAAACTGCACACTGCTCTATCTGAGGTAAGCATCTAGATACAACTGATTCTATTTCATATGGAGATACTCTAAATCCTCTTGTTTTTATCATATTGTCATGTCTTGAAACGAAGTAAAAATAACCCTCTTCATCTTTATAAACATAATCACCCGTAGCAACAACTATTTCATCTGTTAGCTGTCCCTCTAGGTTTATAACATCTTTTAGTATCTGGATTGATTTAAATCTTTCAGCATTTTGCTCCGGTGCATTCCAAAAACCTTTGTAGATGTATCCACCTCTATGAATTAACTCCCCTACTTCACGTACAGCACACTCTTTGCCCTCTTTATTAATAACATATAATTCAACGTCAGGAATTGCTTTACCAATAGAATCAGGTCTTATCTCAACCTGTGATGGATCTAAGTAAGTTGAGCGAAAAGCTTCTGTAAGACCATGCATAGAGTAAAAAGAAGCATTTTTAAAAGTTTTTTTACACTCACTTATCATCTTAGCAGTTACATTCCCACCAGATGAAGTTATAGTTTTAACAGCATCAAAAAGCTCAGGATTAGGAATTCTGCTCATCTCTTCATCAAACATCTGCGTAATATTTACAGGCATAAGAGGTATAACAGTTATTTTATCATTAATAAGATGATTAAAAAAGTCCTCTGGTAGTATAAATCTATGTATAGCTAAAGTAGCTCTTTTATAAAGAGAACAAAAGATTTGGTTGAGTCCATAGTCAAGATTAAATACAAGTAGACCAGAGATAACATCTTCTTCTTTTAGGTCTAAATACTGAGAAACAACTCTAGCAGAATCAATAAGGTTTCTATGAGAAATCACGATTCCTTTTGGAGTTCCACTCATACCAAATGAGTAAGTTATAAGAGCATTTGAATGTCCATTTATATCACAAACATAAGGCTTGTTATAGTATTTAAAGATTTCTTCAAAAGATGCTATTTCCTTACCTGCCGTTTCATATGAAATAATATGACCACTAAAATTAATCTCTTCTATACTTTGTAGTTTTAGTTTATCAGTTATTATACACTTAATGTCACAGTCATTAATAATATACTCAACTTGTTCTGGTTTAAGAAGTTTAGTCAAAGGTACATATATGTAATCAGTAGACAAAATAGCAAGTATTGCAATAACTTGCTCTAGTCCTTTACTTGAATAAATTCCAACTCTTGAGTCTTTAGGAAGATCAAGTTCTTTTAAGTAATAAGCAACCTGATTTACTTTTGTAAATAATTCAGAGTAAGTAATAGTTTTTTCATTATAAACTAATGCTATTTTGTCACTATGAGTCTGCGCTGCATCTTCTATTAAAGTTCTTATACAGTTTATTGACATGTTACTTTCCTTTTGCCCCAAGAGTCCAGATATCGTAGTTTGAATCTAGGATAGTTACTGGATTATGCTCTGAGTTTAGTATTTTTTTGTAGAAAAATGAGATAATATCTTCAATCTCTTGTGACGATAGAACTTTTGTAATACCACCTGTTAATACAATTGAGTTGATAGATAATAATTTTAGATTAACATATGCCTGTTTATAGTGTGACATTTTACAAAGAACAAGAAAAATAGCTAACTGCATAAGTACCTTAGTTGCTTTTTGGCTCTGCTCTTGGAAAATATTTTCTGTAACTTTCAAGTGTGTTAAAAGTTCATAAACAAACTCATTATTTTGTGCAGCAAATATAAGAGACTCTTTTGATTTATAAACACCAAGTTTTTTAAATACTAATCTGTCATATTCATTCTCAGTTACTATATTATCATCAACTAAGTCTTTAGAATAATGAATATCTGTAGTAGCTCCACCAATATCTATAAGTATATATGGATTTACCACTGCAAACTTCGTGTGAATGATAGGTAGCGTCTTATTTACTATATATGGAGTCGAATATATTTGGTTTGAAGTAATGTCATATAGATGTTTAATATCTTCTTTTCCAACTATATCTTCTTGATAAAGATTTGTAAGGTAAACTTTTAGATTTTCTTCAATTATATGAAGCTTATTATCAATGATATTAGGTAATATGACAGTATTTTCTATATTTTCTTTTAACGCTGGAGCTTGTGTCTCACTACCTACATATACTATATTAGAGTAGTTTAGTTTATTTAAGTAACTATATAAATCTGAGCTAAAAATATTTGAGTTAGAGTTTATTCCTCCAACAATGATTATTACATCTATAGTATCACTTGGAATAGAGTACTCTTGTATATTTTGATACATAACTGTCTCAATAATATTGATACCAGAGTTAAAAGCTATATTTTTAGCGTACTTCAATGAAAATGAGTTCGTAAGACCAATGATAAGTGTACTTAAACCACCGTTTGCAGATGAACAGATATGTACGTCATCTTTTTCATAACTATCGATTGTACTACCGCATTTGTATTTCAAGTCGTCTAAGATACCTTTGTTAAAGTCTCTTAGATGCTGCTCTATACTCGTAGGCGTACATAGCTTGAAGTAAGTACTTCCTACATCTATTAAAAGTTTGTCATTCATTTTACTCATTGCATAATCCCTATGTCATGGATAATATCATTTACGATGCTTGTAGTGTCTTTAGTAAGGTCACACTGAGCTTTTTCATACTCAAAACAACGATCAGGAATAGGTACATTTCCTCTTTTTATGATTCTAATATTTTTCTTTGCATCTCTAATTGTTATCATCTCACTATGGTTTATAATATGTGGAGAGAAAGGTACATCTATAATTCCATTTTTAATAGAGTTAAATACTTTTCTCCATAGAGTGTCCGCAGGGTCGTTAAACACAGCTTCCATGATAGCATGAACTTCAAGAGTCATAATCTCTTCTTCTTCCTTATCTACGATGTTTGGAAGACCGTTTAAGATGCCAAGAGTGTACTGAGTATTTGCAACAGTTTTTGCATTCGCTTCTTTAGTAGGTATTCCAGAAGCTTCTTCTCTTGTTTTAGTAATAATCTTATTGGCACCAACCATAGATGCTATAACAGTAGACATATTGATTAGTTGCTCTGCAAAATCTTTGTTAGTTGGGAAAGCTCCCATCCATTGGTGATAAACAAGATTTATAGAAGCGTCTCCACAGTTAATTTGCTCTGCATAGTGCTTTGCAAGCTTTTTAATAACTGCACCCATAACGATGTCTTGGTTCATAGAACCTGTTTGAGAAAAAGAAACAGAGAATGATTTAACACCCTCTTCTAGTGAGAGTAGCATCTCAAGAAGCTGAATAACAATAGTAATAGCAGGAGGAACTAAAGTAGCTGTAAGAGGTCCAAATGACTCTCTGTTTATTGGCTCGTTAAGAAGTGAGTAGTTTGCGCAAACTTTTTCTACATACTTCCAGTAAAGGAAAGCTTTGTCAAGAGGAAAGTTCTTTGAGTATGGCAAGAGATAAGTAATAGGCCCGCCTTCAATCTCAAAAATACCAGATGCAATAGCAGTCTCAATAAGAAGCCTTGCATCTGGTGTACCATGACGTAGACTTACAGGCTTGTTAAAGTGAGTAACCATTTTTCTAGTATTTCTGTAACCGTGATTTACTAGAGGGTAACCATTTAGCATATCTACTTCATTCTCTTCACTTAGACGTAGCATCTTCTTCGCTGTTGCATAGTCGTTAAGTCTTGTGTTTGAGTCGATAGTAAGAGGTAGAACATCTACATTTGCTTCTACAAAAAATTCATTTAGAGCAAACTGTTTCTTATATGTAGGGAAACCACCACGAGGTTGGACTAGCATCTTATTTTTTGTTTTAAAGTGATGAGATATAAAAAGATCTTTACTTGCATTTTTAACAAACTCTTCAACTTCTGCGAAGTCAAAGTTGTCTACATACTCGTTTCCTAGAATTATTTCTCTCTCTTCTTGGAGTAAACTCATTATTTATTTCTCTCTTTTAAAAACTCTTCTAATGTATCAAGTCCTGTACTTAAATCAACTTGGTGAAAAACTAAATCAAATCCGTAGTTCTTGTATTTAGGAACTATCGTATCTGCATCTGCACTTCCAACAACCAAGTTTCCACCAATAACCATTACAAGATTTTCTAAGTTCTTGTATTTTGATTTTAGTAGTTTAATCTCTCTACTCCACCCCTCTGCTTCACCGTTTAGTGAAGATATAAGAAGTATATCAGCTCCTGTTTCAACTACTGCATCAAAGAATTCTTCTAAATAAGTGTTAACACCTAAGTTAAAAACTTCAAATCCTCGTGCATGTAGTGAAAGTTCTATCAATCTATTTGCTACAACATGTATGTCATTTCCAACAACGCCTGTTACTACTTTCATCTATTGCTTACCTAATGTCTTTTATGAATGTAAAGATACCAAAGTTTATGTAAAAATAAGGTTATAAGGTGCTAGAATACATTTACAATTGAAGAAATAAGGGACGAAAATGGACTTTTTTACAGCAGACATCTGTGATGAGCATAGTGATAAAGCACTTGTACTTGACCCAGAGTATAAAAATTATGGTGGGGCAGATAAGTGTCAAGGTGAAGTAGTTACAGTTAAACTAGATAAAAACAATTCAGAACTTATTAAACTTCTTCGTGATGAAGATGGAGAAGGAAAAGTTGTTGTTGTAGATGTAAGAGAAGAATATTTTGCTGTTGTTGGTGAAAATCTTATGAAATTTGCACACAAAAACAATTACGCTGGAATCATAGTTAATGGATACATTAGAGATACATTCCAGATAAAAAATATTCCGGTAGCTCTATATGCTCTTGGAACTTGTCCTAGAAAGTATATTCCAGTTACAGAGGGTGAAAGAGATGTTCATCTATCTTTTGGTGGCATTGGCTTTAAAAATGGAGATTATCTCTATGCAGACACTGATGGTGTAATAGTTACATCTGAAAAAATAATATAAAATAAAAGGTAAAAATTTGACAAATATTAATGATATATACAAAGAAATGCAAGAACGACTTGATGAAACGGATGAAGATGCTGCAACTGAAGCAAAAGAAAAGCATGAGCCATTTGATAAAAACATGAAATCACTTTTAGAGTGTAATGACTTAGAAAATTATTTAATTAGATATGAAGAAATGAATAAAGAAGATGAAGCTGTATTAAAATGTTTCAATTTAGATACAACAGAAGAATTAAAAACTTATATCCAAGAAAAAGAAATTAGTTTTGAAGAGTTAAAGGCTCAAACAGTTCAAGCCTCGTGTGAAGCTCTTAAATTTGCTATCTACGATAGTGAAGAAGAAGATGATTATTAGCAATAATCGGCACTATAAAAGCGCCTAATTACTACTCTTCGTTACTTTCTAAATGAGAGATAAAGTATAATCCCATTTTTACATTAAAGGCATGATATTTGCTTTTAGTGACAAACATAAACTATTGGAACATACTTGAAAAAACTTCTCTTTATCTATGCTGTACTTCAAACACTGCTACTTGCGTCTTATGAAGGCACTATAATTGACAAAAACACTTTATTACCAATAGATAAAGCGATAATAAGCGACTCCTTAAAAAGTGTTACATCAGATATAAATGGTACTTTTTCTATAAATACTAAAGAAAAAAACTACCATGTAAAAGCTTATGGATATAAACCATATACATTTTCTTCGGATATAAATATTTCAACTATCAAAGTAGAACCTATAAAGATAAAAGCTCTTTATCTTACTTTTTGGGGTGCAAATATACATTCTAAAACTATAAAAAGAGTCTTAAATATTATAGAAAATACAGAAATAAATACGATTGTAGTGGATGTTAAAAATGAGTATGGATCAACTTCATTTAGAACTTCATTTAAGCAGGCTAACGAATATGGTGCTTACAAGAAGAGAACCATAGGAGATATAAAATACTTCATGAAAATAATGAAGTCTAAAAATATTTATATGATTGCTAGATTAGCTGTGTTTAAAGATGAACTTCAAGCGTCAAACAATGAAGATTACGCGATTAAAAAAGAAGATGGTACTATCTGGAGAAACCATGATAATATGGCTTGGGTAGATCCTTTTGATGAGAGAAGTCATAAGTATACAATTGCTATTGCCGAAGAAGCGGCAAATGTTGGTTTTGATGAAATCAACTTTGACTATATAAGATTTCCTGCTAAATCCGGACTAAAACTAAAAAAAGAAAGCAATCAAGAAAATCGAGTAAAGGCGATAGAGAGTTTTTTAGATTCAGCTAAAAATAGACTCAGAAAATATGGAGTATTTATCTCTGTGGATACTTATGGAAATATTTGTTGGGAAAAAGGTGACACAGGTATAGGTCAAACTATCGAGTCTCTCTCAAAGCATAGCGATTACATTTCTCCAATGCTATATCCTTCAGGATTTGCAAGCGGTTCATTTCATTTTGATAATCCAGCAGAGCACCCTTATGAGGTTATTTACAGAAGTATCAAACATATTAAACCTATTATAGACCCAAAACGTGTAAGACCTTGGTTACAATATTTTAAAGATTATGCTCATACAAAAAAGCATTACAAAAAGTTTGAAATAAGAGAGCAAATAAGAGCTGCAGATGATGTAAATGCAAGTGGTTGGATGCTATGGTCACCTTCAAGCAGATATCATGAAGAGTATTTTGAAGCTTCTACAGAGTAAAATTTTGTCTATTTTTAATCTCTTGTCTAACTCTTTTGGAGTCTGCAAAGTAGATATCAACTAAATTGTGAAAAAGCTTTGAGTGGTTCATATGTACTAAATGAGCTAACTCATGCACCACAACATAATCAATTTGCTCTTTTGTTAGTTTAATAAGAGCAGTATTAAAAGTAATAACTCTATCTGAATTACAACTTCCCCATCTACTTCGCATCTTTTTAAATTTTATCTCTTTGTATTTTAAGTTCATAATTTGAGCAAAATGTTGTGTTCTTAGAGTTAAATAGTTTTGAGAAAAAATCTTATAAAAATCATCGTAGCATCTAAGTATATTTTTTTTATTTACTATTCTAAGTCTATTTAAAAGAGCCCTAAGTTCTGAAGCTTCATCAGAATCTACACTATAAATCTCTCCAAATAATAAAACTTCATCTTCAAGATTTATTTGAACTGGAGGATTCTGTTTTCTCTTTAGGATTTGTTTTCTTATCCAGTTTTCTTTTTCAATTAATAACTCTTCTACATATGATTTGGAGACTTTAGAAGTAGTTAAAATTACTTTATAATCTTCATTTACACGTACATAGCTATTTTTCAACCTTGGCTTTATAATATGAATAATACCAAGGTCTTTAAAAATTATTTCATTCGTACTCAATTGGATCTGCTACTCTAGCTAATTTAAATCCATTTAATCTAAGTCTACAACTATCACAAACTCCACACGATTTATTTTCATTTTTATAACAACTCCAAGTAAGATGCAAGGGAACATTTAGTTCTAGTGATTTTTGAACGATCTGAGACTTTTTTAGATGCACTAAAGGCATTTTAATCTCTATTTTTGTTTCATCTTTTGTACCAAGATTTATGGACTTTTGCATGCTCTTTATATATGATTCTCTACAATCTGGATAACCACTGCTATCTTCCTCAACTACACCGATACTAATAACTTGTGCCCCTTCTTTTTCTGCAATAGCAGCGGCCATACTTAAAAATATCCCATTTCTAAATGGTACATAAGTAATTGGAACACTTTCTTCTATACCATCAGTTGGGACTTCTATATTTTTATCAGTAAGTGCAGAAGCACCTATCTGTTTAAAAAAGTCAAGATCAAGTATATACCTCTCAAGAACATCTAAATCATTACATATTTTTGTAAAACATTCAAGTTCTTTAGTCTGTGTTCTTTGATCATAATTAAAGTGTAAAGCAATTATTTCATAACCGCTGTTTTTCATCATATATGCGCTAAGAGTTGAGTCCATTCCACCGCTCATTACACACAATGCTTTTTTAGTTTGTTTATTCATGAAAGAATTTTAGCATATATTTTTAATAAACATTAAAACAAATTAGGTATATAATAGGTCAATAAACACAAAAAGGAGATATTATGGATGTTTCATCTTCACA
>NZ_JADGFC010000049.1:0-578 GCF_016744025.1 Sulfurimonas sp. | reverse complement strand
GGGAAGTGGTTCAGTTTCCGCACAAATAGAAGTTATGAAAAAAGCAACAGAAGTTCAAGACCAGCAAATTTTGAAAGTTATTGATAACGCAAATGAGCAATCACGGGAAGTCGCAGCTCAAAAGACAGGCGTTGGAAAGAACCTAAACATAACTGGTTAATCTCTTCTGCAAACTTAAAGCATGTGCTTTTTTGTGCATGCTTTTATAAAATATAAGCCTCATTAGAATTCTTTATCTTAGTCAAGGTTTTTTCATGATTTTATAGAGGAAGTTTATTTTTATGTGTAATATTGTAACGATAAATTAAATTATTTGTTCATAAAGTGCTTAATTAAGAGTTCTAGTTGACCCTCAATCTTGTTTAAGGTATTAAGTTCATCTGAATGAAGTCTATCGTTAGTAAATAAAACTTCAATCTTATCTTCACAGACCTTAATACGACTATTTTTCTTTGAGATGAAGACAGTAACTAGGATAATATTACGCCAATTCCAACAACAAGTGCAATTTCCACCTAAATTAGCTAGCTAATCTTTTACTCATTTCACTGAAAAACACTTCATACGGAGTTTTGTAT
>NZ_JADGFC010000048.1:16390-17345 GCF_016744025.1 Sulfurimonas sp. | reverse complement strand
ATTATCGATTAATCCTATCTTTCAACTTACTTTCAAAAAATTGCACTTGATTTTAGAATTGGCGAATACATACTATACTGCTGGAATTACGTTACAACATGGTGTTATAAGTTGGGAATCCAATAAAAAAAGTTCTTTATCGATGGACTGGTTTAATCATGTGGGTGCAAATATAGGAAACTATGATACCAGTGTATTTGCTGGGACAGTATTTCGTATAGGTAATAATTACAGTAGAAACTTTAATGTTAAATCTCCACTATTAACACAAGAGGCATCTATGGTGCAACTTAAAAAGAGAAACAATAATTTTGGATGGTCAATAAGCTCATGAATCAATGGAAAATTGCAAGCCTATTCTTATTTTACAGAAAAAGCTGATGATGAATGATATGAAGTAAGTAAAAAAGTTTTTAGTGGTTCTTTATATCTAGGTAGTGACTTATATTATCAAAATCATAAAGTTACAATTTTTTATCAAGCTCCAACAAAGTACTCTGACCAAGAAAACGATAGAGATATCTTTGGTGGATTTATATATTCATATATGTTCTGAGTATCATGAACATAGGACTTGGTTCGTAAAAAAAATTATAAGAATATGAAAAGAATAAATGGATAAAATTGATATATGAAAAACAATAAAAAGTTATTAGCATTAACATCGACTCTAAGTGCTGATCAGTTTTCATTTCAACTATACAATGATTTCTTTGCAGGAACTGATCAGTACTTTACAAATGGTCTAGCCATTAGTTGGTTAGATGATTCATTTAATCATGTACCAAATAGTTCTGTTAATGCATATAGTGATTTTAGACTTAATTAAAAATTGCAATGGCAGAAAGTAATTTTACTAAATGAATAAAGTTTCTAAAAAGAGTTTAGCAACCTCCCTTACTACTTTTACTTTTTTAGTAATAGGAGTGAGTGGAATTATGATGTTTTTTCATTT
>NZ_JADGFC010000048.1:0-16380 GCF_016744025.1 Sulfurimonas sp. | reverse complement strand
TTCATTTTTTTGATAATTATGTAAAAGACTTACATGAAATTTTGGGACTTTTCTTTGTTCTAGTTGTTCTCTTTCACATTTTATATAATTTTAAAAGTATGAAAAATTACTTTAGCAAAAAAGTATTTGCTTTTAGTGCTTTGAGTATTGTTGCTGTTTCTATGGCTTTTGTATTTAGTGTAGAAGATGGAAATAATCCAAAAAAAGCTATGATTATGTCTATGCTTAATACTCCGATAGAAAACTCTACTAGAGTTTTTGGAAAAAACATCTTTGATGTTGCAAAAAAGTTAGAGCTAAAAGGTATATCAATAACTAAAGGTGATACTATAAAAGGTATTGCACAAAAGCATAAAATATCTCCATTTGAAGTGGTAGATATGATTTTACAAAAGTAATAATTTAAAAGGAAAGCTAGTTGATAAAGATTGCAATGGTAGAAGATGATGTTGAGTTAGCAGATGTTCTAACTCAATATCTATCAAAGTTTAATATTTCAGTCACAAACTATGAAGATCCTTTTATAGCTCTTAGTGCCATCGCTTTAACGGAGTATGATTTAGTAATCCTAGACCTTACTCTTCCTGGAATGGATGGACTAGAAGTTTGCAAAGAGTTGATGAGCAAGCATGATATTCCTATTATTATCTCTAGTGCTAGAAGTGATATAACTGACAAGGTGATAGCTCTTGAACTTGGAGCAGATGATTACCTACCTAAACCTTATGACCCAAGAGAACTCGAGGTCAGAATCAAAACAATACTAAGACGTGCTAACAAACAGATTCCAAAGTCTGTAGAAGAAAAAAAAGAACGATTTAGCTTATATGAGGCAAAACAAGAGATAAAAAAAGATGGTAAGTTTATAAAATTCACTCCAGCAGAGTTTCAGATAATGTCTTTAATGTGCAAAAGAAAAGGTTTCGTAGTTTCAAGATATGACATTCTCGATAGTTGTGATTTTTTAAATAGTGATGAGGACAGTGGTAGTATAGCCGTAATCGTTAATAGGATAAGACATAAAATAGAAGAAGATCCTAAAAAACCTGAACTTTTTTTGACTATTAGAGGTATGGGATATAAGTTAGTAGAATGAATAAAAACTCAATAATATTTACAATAACTATTACATTTATTATCGCTTTAATACTCTTACTTATAAGTTTTGTAGGACTTTATAAAGTAAGTGAAAAAAGAGAAAAGTTTTTCATAATAGAAAGAAGTATGGACGCTACAAAGCTCTTTATGAGAGACTTTAGACATAAAGGTTTAACACAAGAACTAGTAGAAGACTTAAAACTAATCAATTTTTCAATAATAATAGATCCTGTACAGCAAAATAAAATACTTAATAATTCAAATGCCAAATATGAAGAAGTTAATATGAGAGGTAGAGGTGGAGCAAAAGTTCAGCCCTTCCAGTTAGATGACAGCCATTATATGTATATTCAGACTAGAAGAGGCAATGTTATTTTAGAAGACAATAATAAACCTGAGCGTCGTATAGGAAGTATTCTCATTATATCCGCAGTTATCTTTTTTACATTTATATTTTTATATTTAAGTACACTTAAAAAACTAAGACCATTAAAAACTCTAAAAGATAAGGTTCAAAATTTTGGAGATGAAGAGTTTGATATTTCATGTGCAAGTGATAAACAAGATGAGATATCACTACTTGCAAATGAGTTTGATAAATCAGCTAAAAAACTTAAAAAATTAAAAGAGTCTAGAAATGTTTTTATACGAAATATAATGCATGAACTAAAGACTCCAATAACTAAGGGCAAGTTTTTAGTAGAACTTCCTCAAACAAAAGAAAATAACACCAAGATGCAAAAAGTCTTTTATAGGCTCGAATCTCTTATTGGTGAGTTTGCATCTATTGAAGAGTTGATATCAACTAAAAAAGTATTGCAAAACAAAGAGTATCATCTTAGAGATATAGTAGATAATGCTGTTGATATTCTCATGTGTGATGAAGACAATGTTGTTACAGACTTTGAAGATATAAGTGTTAATGTTGATTTTAAACTATTCTCTATCACTATTAAAAATCTTATTGATAATGGAATCAAGTACTCTTCTGATAAAAAAGTAATGATTAAAACAGATGGAGATAAAATCATCTTTGAAAATAGAGGTAAAGAATTACAGTATGCATTACAAGATTATTATGAACCATTCTTTAGTGGAGAAAATGTAAAATCAAATCAAAGTTTTGGACTAGGTTTTTACATCATTCACAATATATTAAACGCAAGTGCTTATAGCTTAGAATACATATATGAAAATGGAGTTAATAAGTTTACTATATCTCCTAATTAGAGATTAAAAAATACTCACTTTTGCTAAATTCAAATATAATTTTATTGTATAATTAGATAAGAATTTAAGGAGAAGATTTATTGATAAGTAAAAAAGAAAAGAAAAAAGAACTAATAATGCAAAGTGCACTAGAACTTTTTTCTTTAAAAGGTTTCTATAATACAACTATCCCTGATATAGCGGGCTCATTGAAAATGAGTGTTGGAAATATGTATAATTACTTTAAGTCAAAAGATATTCTTGCAAAAGAGATTATAAAATATATATCAATATATCTAGGATCAAAGTTAAGAGAGATTAACGAACTAGATATCTCAACTGAAGAAAAAACTAGAAAAATTATAGAAATTTATTTCCAAACAGCTATGCATAAACCTGAGATGATAGATTATTTCCTAAGAATCTACCTATCAACTCGTGAAGTTTTTAAAGATGGATGTGAAGGAATGATTTGCGTAAATGAATTTGTAACAGAGGTTATGATTTATTTTGAAGAAGGTGTAAAATGTGGAGACTTGAGAGATCAAGACTTCTTTAGTGCTTTTGGCCTTTTCATGGGTTATCTTGGTGGAATGGTCTTTTTAAAAGGTGAAGACGTACTACCTAAAGGCTTGGATGATTATATTGATGATATATCATATAATGTATACAAAGCCCTAAGTGTTTAATCTATTATGAAAAATAAGGTGAGAGTATTATGGCTTAGCTCTATAGCTTGCAATGGTAATACTCACTCCTTTTTAAACTATCCTTACTTAGAACAATTTCTAAACGATTTTGAATTTATACACCATCCTGTCATTGACTCAGAATACACTCTTAAAGATATTGTCTCTACTAATATAGCCTGCGATATTCTCATAATAGAAGGTTCAATCTCCGATGAGATTAAAAGAGCCGATGTTAAAGTAGTAGATACTATCAAGAGATATTCAAAAATAGTTAAAAAAATAGTTACCTTAGGAACTTGTGCAACCTTTGGTGGCATCTTTAGAGAGAGTGGGTATAAAGACACAACTGGACTACACTTTGTAAAAGAAGAAAAAATTGATAAGTTTAAAAACTTAGTTGATAAAACTATCTCTCTATCAGGTTGTCCTGTTCATCCAGAAGTTTTGGTAAATACTCTATACGCTATTAAAAAAAGTGTTGACTTACAACTTGATGATTTTTTAAGACCAAAAGATTACTTTGCTTATACAGTTCATAATGGATGCACAAGAAATGAATACTTTGAGTATAAGGTAGATAAGCACCAATTTGGTGAACTTGAGGGATGCATGTTTTATGATCATGGATGCCAAGCACCTTTTACTCATGGAAGTTGTAACAAAATACTTTGGAATGAAGTAAATTCAAAAACTAGAGCAGGTTTACCTTGCATGGGATGTACTGAACCATCATTTCCAAAAAACAATCTATATGGAACTAAAAAGAATATGGGTATACCTCAGGAACTTCCACTTGGTGTAGGTAAAAGAACATACCTTACATTAGCGGGAATAACAAAAGCGTTTAAAATAGATAGACTAGAAAAGAAGTTATTTGATGATTGAACTAATAGAAAAGATAGAGGGTGAAGCGAAGCTAGATTTTAGTTTTAAAGATGGCAAGATAGACTTTGTAGATATAGAGTTTATGACTGCTAGAAATATAGAAAAAATCTTACAAGGTAAAACAGCCTTAGATGCACTTGTAATAAATCCAAGAGTTTGTGGCATCTGTGGACATGCGCATCTTATTGCTACTGTTCAAGCTATTGAGAACTGCTATGAAAATCTAGAGATATCTAAAAAAGCTGAAATAATGAGAGAACTAACTCTTAACTTTGAGTTAATACAAAATCATTTTAAATGGTTCTATCTTACTATGAGACCTCTTTTAGGCAAAAAACAAGAGATACTTAAAGCTACATACCCTTCTCAACTTATGGCAAAAGCCATAGCTGTCTTTGGTGGACAATATCCACATACTTCTTATGCTATTGTTGGTGGTGTAGTTAGTGATCTTACCGAGATGGATCTAATAAAAGTAAATCACTATATAGATGAGACTATAAAGTTTTTTGAGACAAATGTTGTAAAAGCAGATGTAGAAGAATTTTCAGCTTGCGACAAAGTAGATAACATCTTAAATACAAGTGGTGACTTACCAGATATTCTAAGAGAGATTAAAAATAAAGAATATCTTCAACATGGAAAAAGTTATGATAGATTTATAGCCTTTGGAGAAAACAGTTATTTTACTAAGGGTAAATCTCTTAAGACAATAGTTACTCAAAATATTTCTATAGACTATGTAAAAGAACAAGAAAATTTAAACTCTCTTGCTAAGAATGTAACATACAAATATAAGTATTACGAAGCTGGTCCTTTAGCTCGTGCAATGATAAATAAAATACCTTTGGTTAAAGATGCTCATAGAAGATATGGTGACAATATTTTTAGTAGAATAATCGCTAGAGTTTGTGAAATAGAACAACTGCTAAATCATTCAAAGAAATTAATACAAGAACTTGATTTGAGTGAACCTTCATATATTGAACCGGCAATAAATATTGAAAATTTAACTGCAAAAGGTCAGAGTGCTGTTGAAGCTGCAAGAGGCTCTCTTATTCATAAAATAGAACTAGAGAAGGGAATTATTGTTAATTATGAGATCATTACACCTACACAGTGGAATTTATGTAACGGTACTAGAGAAAATCCTGGGGTATCACAAAAGGCTATGATAGGTCTACAAGAGGTTAAAACTGCTGAACTTGTATTTAAAACTTTTGACGTTTGTTCTGTTTGTACCACTCATTAATTATAAGTAAATCTTAACTATAAACCCTATATTTAGGCATAAAAAAAGTATATAAAGCCCCAACTTTTACCATACTTTTTTTATAAAAAACTTATCATAAAATCATCACATTTTTATAAATATTTTTTATAACTGCTCTTAAAACTACCTAAAATTGAATTATTCTCTTAAGCGTTTAATAAGTAATATTTATATAAACTCTTCACTGAATGATTGTTCATTTATGAACATGAAGAGGGAATAGGAAAAAAATAAGGAGAGAATTATGATGAGTGACACTCTATATAAAACGTTATCGACTAGAGTTAATGAGTTATCTAAGTTACCTAAAATGGATGATCAAAAATCAATTCCAGATTTGATAAAAGAGAATGGTTTTTCTCGTAGAGAGTTTATGGCATGGGCTGGTGGAGTTACAGCTATGTTAGCACTTCCTGCGAGTTACACACCACTAATTGCTAAAGCGGCAGAAGTTGCGGATAGACTTCCTGTTGTTTGGTTACATATGGCTGAGTGTACGGGCTGTACTGAATCTTTACTAAGATCAGCAAGTCCAAGTATAGACAGTTTGATTTTTGACCATATATCATTAGAGTATCAAGAAACAATTATGTCTGCGGCTGGTTGGCAAGCAGAACAAAATCTTGAAAATGCTATTGAAAAATACAAAGGTAGATATATTCTAATGGTTGAGGGTGGAATTCCTCATGGTGAGGGAAGTCACTTCTTAACTATTGGTGGACATGGTAAGACTGGTGAGCAAAGTGCAATAGATGCATCTGAGCATGCAGCGGCAATTTTTGCTATTGGTACTTGTTCTTCTTTTGGTGGTGTTCAAGCAGCATATCCAAATCCAACAAATGCTACTTCACTTAGTAATGTTACTAGTAAACCTGTTATTAATGTTCCTGGTTGTCCTCCAAGTGAGAGCAATATTGTTGGAACACTATTACATTTCTTACTTTATGGAACATTACCAGCACTAGACGCTTATAACAGACCGAAATGGGCTTATGGACTAAGAATCCATGATATGTGTGAGAGACGTGGTCACTTTGACGCTGGTGAGTTCGTAGAACAGTTTGGTGATGATGGTGCTAAAAATGGTTACTGTCTATACAAAGTAGGCTGTAAAGGTCCATATACATTTAACAACTGTTCTAGACAAAAGTTTAATGAAGGTACATCTTGGCCTGTTCAAGCTGGACATGGCTGTATGGGATGTAGTGAACCTGATTTTTGGGACACTATGGGGATATTACACGAGCCTCTTGCTAATAGACTGTTTCATACATCGTTCGGTGGACTTGGTTCAGATGCAACGGCAGATAAAATTGGTTTAGGCCTACTTACTGTTACAGCAGTGGGAATCGCAGCACATGCAGCACTATCAGCTGTTAAGAAACCAAAAGAATAATTGAGGAGTTTAATATGTCAAAAAGAGTAATAGTAGATCCAATAACAAGAATAGAAGGACACTTAAGAGCTGAGGTTATTGTTGGTGATGACGGCATTGTTCAAGATGCTTTTGTTTCTTCAACTTTATGGAGAGGGCTTGAAGTAATCGCAAAGGGAAGAGATCCTAGAAACGTACCACTTATGATGCAAAGAATTTGTGGTGTTTGTACTTATTCTCACTACCTAAAGAGTACTATGGCAGTTGAAGATGCACTTGGAATCAAGATACCTTATAATGCTGAACTAGTAAGATCGTTGATGAATGCTGCACTATTTATGCATGATCACGTTGTACACTTTTACCACCTTCATGGTGTTGACTGGGTTGATATCGTATCAGCACTTAGTGCAGACCCTGCAAAAGCAAGTAAATTAGCATTTAAATATAGTGATTCTCCAATAGCTACTGGTGAGAATGATCTTAAAAAAGTTCAAGAAAAAATTGCTAAATTTGCTAAAAACCCTCAAGGACTTGGGCCATTTGCTAACGCATACTGGGGACACGGTACATATAAGCTAACTCCTGAACAAAACTTAATAGCGCTTTCTCACTACTTAAAAGCACTAGAAATTCAAAGAACAGCTGCTCAACTTTTAGCTATCTTTGGTGGTAAAAATCCACATCCACAGAGTCTTACTGTTGGTGGTGTAACTTGTGTTATGGATATTCTAAACCCAGCTAAAATGGGTGAATACATGACTAAGTTTAAAACATTAGCTGATTTTATCAATAATGCTTACTATCCAGATATCGTAATGGCTGCTGAAATGTATAAAACAGAAGTATCAGTTGTTAAACCAATTGGTGTTAAAAACTTTTTAGCATTTGAGGACTTTATTGTAGGACGTGGTGAGAGATTATTTGAGAGTGGTATTATTTATGATGGAGACTTAAGTAAAGTTTTCGAAATTGATGAAGATTTAATCACTGAAGAAGCAACTCACTCATGGTACCAAAATGACAAACCACTTCATCCATACGATGGTGAAACAGATCCTAAATATACAGGTTTTGTAGATGGTGAAACTGTTGGTCCTGATGGGAAAATGATTCACTCTAAGCAGATTAATGAAAAAGAAAAATATTCTTGGATTAAATCACCTAGATATGATGGTAAACCAATGGAAGTTGGACCTCTAGCATGTTTAGTTGTTAGTTATGCAAAAGGTAATAAAAAAGTTACTAAAGTTGTTAATGATTTCTTAGGTGCAACAGGTCTTCCTGCAGCAGCACTGTTTACTACTTTAGGTAGAACAGCGGCAAGAATGTTACAAGCAAAACTTATTGCTGATAATGCTCTAATCGCATTTAACAACCTTATTGAAAATCTAAAAGTTGACCAAGAAACTTGTGCTACTTATACTATTGATAAAGACAAAGAGTATAAAGGTAGAGGTATGGGTGATGTTCCTCGTGGAATGTTAAGTCACTGGATTAGAATCAAAAATGGTGTTGTTGAAAACTATCAAGCTGTTGTTCCATCTACTTGGAATGCAGGACCTATGGACTCTAATGGAGTTAAAGGCCCTTATGAAGCTGACTTAGTTGGACTTAAAATTGAAAACTTAAAACAACCATTAGAGATTATTAGAATTATTCACTCTTATGACCCTTGTATTGCTTGTGCCGTTCATGTAATGGACACAAAAGGAAATCAGCTTAGTGAGTACAAATTGGATCCTATTTATGGTGGATGTAGCGTTTAAAAAGGAGAAGCTATGAATGTTGAAGCTCAAGAAAATGTAGAGATGGAACAGGAATTAGAATTTGCAGCCTCATATAGATGGCAACACTGGATTAGAGCAGTTTCGATAGTTGTTCTAACAGTAACTGGCTTCTATATTGCTGTGCCTTTTTTAACGCCGGCAGTAAATGCTGATCCAACAAATTTTATGCAGTCCCTAATTAGGTCATGGCATATCATTTTTGGATTTGTTCTGATAAGTGTGATAATATTTAAAAGTTATCTTTTTATATTTGCTAAAAATACAGAGATGGAAAGAAAAGCTTTAAAAGATGTAATAAATCCAAAAATTTGGATTCAACAAATTGGGTACTATTTACTAGTTTCAAAACACCCTAAACTAAATGGAGTTTATAATCCACTTCAGTTTATGGCTTATGTAACTTTTTATATAGCGATATTTGTTCTTATTATTACAGGGTTAATAATGTATGTTCATGATTTTCACCAAGGACTTGGTGGATTTCTTTATGCACCTATGAAAAGTATAGAAGTTATGATGGGCGGACTTGCTAATGTTCGTGTTATTCATCACATCTTGACATGGGGTATTATGTTATTTGTTGTAGGTCATATGTATATGGCAATTTACAACGCTGTATTTGGAAAAGAAGGTGCGATGGATGCTATTTTTAGTGGTATGAAGTGGCATAAAAAACACTAACTATAGACAGGGGTTTCCTTGTCTTTAGTTAAACTAAAACAAAATTTTCATAAACAACCATAGTTATATGGTTGTTTGTAAAGATTTATTTAACAATTTTATAAACAGAGGTTTGATTTGAAAATATTAATATTAGGTATAGGTAATGTATTATTTGGGGACGAAGGAATAGGTGTACACTTAGCTAATTATTTAGATGAAAAATATAATTTTAGTTCTGATGAGCACACAGTAGCTCTTATAGATGGTGGTACTCTTGCTCAAATACTTATACCTATTATTACTGACTATGACAGAGTTGTACTTATAGACTGTGTAAATGTAAAAGATGGAAATATTGGAGATGTATATAGTTTTGATTTTGATGCTGTTCCAGAGTACATTACTTGGGAAGGAAGCGCTCATGAAGTTGAGATGCTACAAACTCTTCAGATGATAGATATGTTAGGAGACCTTCCTCCTGTTAAAATCGTTGGTGTAATTCCATATGTTATTGGTGAAGATACTACTTTTACTATTACAGACGAAGTACTAAATGCTAGTAAAACTATGGAAGACTCTATTATTAAATATATAAAAGAGTTTGATATAGAAGTTAGTGTTAAAAATCCTGAGGCAGTACTTCAAGAAGTTGCAAGAACATCATACTTAAGGGGCACAGAATGGTATTAGAACTATTATTTGAATATTCAGCATCTTCATTAGTATATGATAAAGTTTTATCAAGAAAATTACAAGAGTCAAATCTTGATGGAAGACTTGTTAAAACTGATACTGAGATAAAGTTATATGTAGAATCCCAAGACGCTGTTAAACTAGAAGAGTTTGCAAATGATATATCTTTAGAACTTCCACATTCAATCTTTTTAAAAAACACAGAGGTGAAAGTTTTAGAAACATTGCCAGAGAGTGATTTTGTTTTAGAAAAATCGAAAAAACTTCCTTTATCTTTTTGTCCAAGTTGTCTAAATAAAGTTTTAGATGAGACAAGCCCAGATTATTACAATCCATTTTGTGAATGTGAAGTGTGTGGTTATGATGCAGATGGCACTCAAAAAAACTATAAAACAGAGTTTGCTAAGATTGCAAATTCTATAAACGATGGCTCAGTTGTAAAAGTAAATACTTTCTACGGAGAATACTATATAGGTAAAGTAAGTCCAGTATGCAACGATATATCTTTTGATATAGTTAGTTATGACTTAGCTTCAATCTCTAAGTATACTAATGTAACAAAAACTGAAACAGTTGCTCTAGGAGCAATTGAGAAACCTTTTATAGGCTTAAAAACAAACCTTCAGTTTAAGATGGATTTTGAAGGTGTAGAAGAAGAGTTGATTAGATTTAAATTAGCTGATGATTTTATACTTCATTTGACTTTAGAAGAGTTGCATAAACTTGGTGTTAATTTCTTATTTATTACAAAAGAAAAACTTGAGTATCAAGATGAATTTCTTATAGTTGATGTTAAAAAGACTTTAGAACCAATAGAGTGCGTTGTAAGCGAGCATAATGTAATTATCCTTAGTGGAGATAAAGGACTTCCTAGTTTTGAGTTAAGTTCAGAGCCAGTTGTTCCATATTTAGGAACTTTTAACTCTGTTATAAAAGAGCATGACTTTAAAGATAAGACTGTAGTTGGATTAAATATGAGTAAGGATTATCATAACAATATTTTAGTTTATGGCAAAAAATTTGGACTGATAGAATATCTATCTTTTAAATCTGAATATAGTTCTATCTCAGAAATATTTGAAGTTATAGCATCTACGAATGAGACAGGTGCAAAACTACTTCAAAACTATAAAACAGAATTCTCAGAACTATATGAAAAAGTATCCGCTGTAAGTTTTGATGATAAAGAGTTAAATATCTACAAGATATGGGGAATTATTTCTATAATTTTAGGATATAGTAAAACTTCAGATTTATATGAGTCTGCAGATAAATTAGAAAACAATGCAAAATCATTTTTAGGGGCTAAAGGTCCTCGAATAGATTATAAGTTGCAAAATATAAAATCTAAGGTTTATCTAGATCCATTGATGGTAATCAGAACAGCGATGACTTTTAAACTTGCTGGAGTTGATGATTTATGCCTTTCATACGGAGTGGTTGAGAGTTTTGTAGAGTTCTTAGCTGGACAACTAGATGAGATAAAACAAAACATGAGTAACGATGTAGTTGTTGCATCTGGTTCATTACTTGGTAATAAACATCTCTTTAGCAAGTTAGATAAAGAGGTTTCAGTTAACCATGAATTATATTTTAACAAAGAATTACCGGTAGATGGGATAAACATAAAATATGGCGGAAACGACTTACTTAATAGCTAAAAGATTCAATTTTAAAATATTTGGGCAAGTCCAAGGAGTTGGATTTCGTCCATTTGTTTATAAAATTGCAGATGAATTAAATCTTTATGGATTTATAAAAAATAGTGAAAATGGTGTTGAACTTGAACTTGAAGGACAAATCCTTCAGATAGAAGAGTTCATTAGCATCTTAAACTCTCCCAGATTACCTCCACTCGCACAAATTGACAAAATTGAAACACTAGAAATTAAAGCTATTTCTAGTAAAAAGTTTGAAATCATTCACTCAACTGCAAACACTAAGAACTCAAAAGTAGCCTTGGTAGTCCCTGACATAGCAATTTGTAAAGATTGTCTAAAAGACTCTTCAACTTCAAAAAATTCTAAGTACTATGATTATTTTTCAACTACTTGTACAAACTGTGGTCCAAGATATAGTATTATCAAAACTGTTCCATACGATAGAGAAAACACATCTATGAGTAAATTTAAGATGTGTGATTCATGTGAAGAAGAGTATACAAATCCTCTAAATAGACGCTATCATGCACAACCAATCTCATGTAATGATTGTGGACCCACTCTCACAAAAAGTATAAAGCTTACAGCAGAGCATATAAAAAATGGAAAAATTGTTGCCATGAAAGGTCTCGGTGGTTTTCATATAGTTTGTGATTCTACAAATGATAAAGTAATAGAAAAACTTAGACAACACAAAAATAGACCAACTAAACCACTAGCCATTATGTGTAAAAATCTCGAACAAGTAAAACTATTAGCCCTTGCATCTACGAAAGAGAAAGAGCTTTTAGGGTCAAAAGAAGCACCGATAGTTATTCTAAAAAAATCTTTAGATGCAAGCCTAAAGATATCTAAATCAGTTGCTCCAAATATAGATAGAATAGGGTGCTTTTTGCCATACACTGCGCTTCATCATCTTCTTTTTAAAGAACTCAAAAATCCAATAGTAGCAACAAGTGCAAATCTTTCAAGTGAGCCTATAATTATAGATGCACAAGACATAAAAGAGAAACTTCCATTTGTTGACTTTGTTCTAGATTTTGACAGGGACATTATAAATGGGGTAGATGACTCTTTAGTTCAAGTTGTGGCAGGTAATACTCAGATTCTAAGACTGTCTCGTGGATATGCTCCAAAGGTTATAAAGCTTCCATTTAAGAGTGAAAAGAAGATACTAGCAGTTGGAGCAAATGCTAAAAATGCCATAGCTTTTGTCATAGAAGACAGCATCATAATCTCTCCTCATATTGGGGACTTAGGTTCATTAAAAGCCTTTGAGTTTTTCCAAAGAACTATAGAGACTTTTAAAAGATTTTATGACTTTGAACCTGATGTAATAGTTCATGATATGCATCCAAATTATGAAACTACAAAATGGGCAAAAGAGCAGGGTAAAGAGCTAATAGAAGTTCAACATCACTTGGCGCACATATATGCTTGTAAGGCTGAGTTTGGACTGAGTAAAGATTACCTAGGATTTAGTTTTGATGGAACTGGATATGGAAATGATGGGAAGTTATGGGGTGGAGAGATATTTGTTGGTGATGAAAGAAAATACACTTTCAAACCTCTTAAACTATTAGGCGGTGAAAAGGCTATAAAAGAGCCACGACGAGTTGCTCTTAGTATGCTCTTTGATAAGTACTCACTTGATGAAGTTTTAGCTCTTGACGCAGAGGTAGTAAAGTCTTTTAAAGCAAATGAGATAAAGATACTTCACCAAAGTTACACTAAAAATCTAAATGCTCCGCAGACTTCTTCTGTTGGAAGACTCTTCGATGCAATGGCGAGTTTTTTAAACCTCTTACAGTTTCAAAGTTATGAAGGTGAAGCAGGACTTATCTGTGAGCAAAACTATAACTCTGAAATCACTCAAAGTTTTGAGTATAAAATAGTTGATGGCATCATAGATATAGAGTATGACTTCTTTGATAAAGAGTTAGTCTCTAAGTTTATAAATACACTTGTGAAAATAGTTTTAGATATCTCAAAACAAATGAATATGGAAGTGATATTAAGTGGTGGAGTTTTTCAAAATAAAACACTCTTAGAGCTAGTAGCATCTGTACTAATAAAAGAAAATATAAAACATTATTACCAACAAGAAACTGTTATTAATGATGGTGGAATTGCATTGGGGCAGGCTTATTATAAGTTTATAACATAAACTTTTCAATAATATTATTGACATAATTTAATTCAGACGCTTCTAATAGGTTGTGCATTTTTAGTTCACTGTCTATAAAACTATTTGGAGGTGCAAAGCATGGTAATCGTCTAAATTCACCTTTATATCTTTCTCCCTTGAATTTTTTATTCTTACTTTCTCCTTTATATTTAACACAAGGATAAATGGATTTATTTGGGATATAATTTATTATTTTTCTACAACTTCCACAATAACAAAAATCTATTAAAGTACTTTCAAAACAAGGACTAGAAACTAAAAGGCAATTATTTATTTCTAAAGAGCTAAACTTTTTAATGAAATAATTTCTTACTTCATCATCTATATCTTTATCCCCATCAAAAAACACAATTACTGAATCGAAGATAGATAAGTCTCTTTCAAATATTTCAAAAGCACCAATAGCAGGAAAAGGAACTTTACTGCCTTTTAGACTTCCTCCTTTAAACAAGCAGTTTTTATCTACAATATTTTGAGTTGGAATGTTTTTGCCCCAAGCTATTTTTATAAATTCTTCGCTTAGTTCATAACAACCTTTATCATATCCACATAGTTTAAATATTTTAGATATATATCTAAATTCTAAATCACCCTCAATAATACATAATATTTTTTTTTGAGCACTTGTCTCAACTTTGGGTCTATTTGGTTTTAAATTTTCTAAATGAGCTAACATTAAAAAATCTTAGTAACTATATCTTCTATCTTTGGTATGCCACCTATTAAACCATTTTCATAATGTGTTAAAAGGTTTTCATAACCTTTTATATCTGAATTATCTTTAATAGGTTTTACAATTGTTTTATGATTAGCATCTTTTTCTATTAAAAATATCTCATCATTTTGTAAAAACTGCATATTGTAAATATTGTGTGTTGAATAGATTATTTGTATGTCATTGTCAATTAATAACTTATTTAAAATAGGTACTAAAACTGGATGAAGAATTGAGTCAAATTCATCAATAACTAAGATACCTCCTCTTAGTTTAGCACTATAAATATCTAAAAGTATTTTCATTAACATTTGTGTCCCATCTGACTCCAAGTCAAATTCTAAAGGTTCTTTAGAATCAATTTTATGATATATCTCTAAGCCTAGAATTTCTTTTTCTTTCCCATCTTCTTCTTTAACCTTTACTTCAACTTTCTCAATATCTAGATTTATAGAATTGAAAAATCTTAAGAAAAATGGTTCTACTCCTTCTCTTAAAACTTTTTTATCTAAATATATGCCTATAAATTTTTCATCTGCTAAGTTAGTATTTAACTGTGTCTTGTAAACAGAAATATTCGAATAACGCTCTATAGTACTAAAGAAGGATGTAATTGCAGGTAAAATATCACTCTCATCAAATTTTTCAAATTCTTGAAATAGAGACTTTTTTTCACTTAGTTTTTCAAAAATAACATTTTGAATTTTTTTATCTATATTCAGAATTGTTTTATTCTCTCTATCAAAGAAAATTGTTTTATTTTCATTTATGATTACAGATAACTGCTCATTTTGAATAGCAACATTGTTGAATTTTTGAGATTCAAATGTTAAAGCATATAAATATTCTTTGCCATTGACAACAAAACCTATCTCTATCTCACTATTTACATCTAAATTTGCAAACTTATTTTTAAATGATACGGGAAAATTATCTGTTTGTTCATTTTTAATAACTTTTGCTAAAGTAATAATAGCTTTTAAAATAGTAGTTTTTCCAGAAGCATTTGCTCCATAAAAAGAGATTATCTTGTTGTAATACTCTCCATTAAACTCAAACAACCTATCTGTATTATGCTCTATATTATATGCAGATGCTTTAAAATCTATACTAATTTCATCTTTAACAGAAAAGAAATTTTTGATTTTTATCTTTGTTATAAAGTTCATAATTTATTACCTTGCATTTATATTTTGTAATTTTATCCAAATAAAATTAGTTTACTCAATTTTCGTACATAAAATGAATAAGCTAAAAGTATTTGTAAAGAGAAGCTTTTAATATATGAACTTGCTCTTCGTATGTGTAGTTGAACTTAAACTCTATCTCTTTTAGGTAGTAAAAAAAGTTCTCATGATTTATGCCTTTATACTTTAAAATAGAATCTTCAAAAAAGTTCCAAAACATGGTGATGATATTTTCTCTCTTTTGTGTTTTAGAAATTTTGTTGAGCATCATAAACTTTGAAAACTCTTTGAAGTGAGCTTCTTCTGCACCTGAGTCTAAAAATTCATCTTTATATCTGTTTAGGTCTGGCATGAGTAGATTATAGACTTTGTTTTCATAGTTAAAAGTTAGAAAGTTTTTAGCATCAAAAATATTTTTTTTCACCTTTTTTTTACTCTTTGAAAGATAGATATACTCATCATATTCTAAGACATCTTTTCCTTGATACTTCTCTTCTAAAAAGTTTGCTATTACTTTTCTGAAAAATTCAAATCTAACTTTTACTGTTAGGTGATTTATATGAAGTTTATCTTTTGTTTGGTTGCCTGTAAGGTTTTTACAAAAGCATTCTATAATCTCAAAATCCCTTTGAATCTTGCTTATAGAGAACTTTTTTTTGCACAAAGAACACTTGAATTGTCCGGAATTAAGCGTGTATAATTTTTTATTATTACAATAGATGCAGTTCATATGTGAATTTTATCATAAATTAGTCCCAAAAACATATAATAAATAGATGAATTAACTTTAATTTTAAATTATAAATGTAATATAATGAATACATATTCATTGAAGGATTATTTAACATGGAAAATTTAGGACTACTTCTTATCTTCTGGTATGGCGTTTTACATGCTTTTGGACCAGACCATCTAACTGCAATAGCAGATTTTTCTATCGGTAAGAGCAAA
>NZ_JADGFC010000200.1 GCF_016744025.1 Sulfurimonas sp. | reverse complement strand
ATATATAAGTCATAAACTGTATAATTACAATATTATAAAAAGAGGCTATATATATTATGAACTATTTCGCTAAAAGAATTATTCCTTGTCTTGATGTTAAAGATGGACGTGTTGTAAAAGGTGTAAACTTTGTTGGTCTTAGAGATGCAGGTGACCCTGTTGAAGTTGCAAAAAGATATAACGAAGAGGGTGCTGATGAGATCACTTTTTTAGATATCACAGCATCTAGTGATAATAGAGATACTATAGTAGATATTGTAGCCCAAGTTGCACGTGAAGTTTTCATACCACTAACAGTTGGTGGAGGAATAAGAAAACTTGACGATATTTATAAACTGTTAAATGTTGGTTGTGACAAAGTAAGTGTAAACTCAGCGGCTATTAAACGTCCAGAGCTTATTAATGAAGGTGCAAAACGTTTTGGTTCTCAATGTATAGTAACGGCTATTGATGTTAAAAAAACTGGCGATAAATACAATGTATATTTAAACGGTGGTAGAGTTGACACCGGAATTGACGCAGTTGAGTGGGCCAAAGAGGTTGTACAAAGAGGAAGTGGAGAGATATTACTTACGTCTATGGATGCTGATGGAACAAAAGCTGGTTTTGAATTAAACATTACAGAGCAGATTTCACGTGCTGTTAACGTACCAGTTATTGCTAGTGGTGGAGCTGGAACAATGCAACATATAAAAGATGCTTTTGATTGTGGTGCAGATGCAGCGCTAGCTGCTAGTATCTTTCATTATAAAGAAATTGATATTATGGATCTTAAACACTATTTACATAATAATAACATACCGGTAAGACTTTAAAATGATAATATGCGCAGGTAATAATGAGACTTTTGATTTTGCACAACCTATGGGAGTAGGGCTTATTGAAACAGCAATGAACCTAACAAGACTATGTCTTTTTGACAAACCTGAGTTTTTACTTTTTGTTGGTAGTGCTGGTAGTTACGGAAATCATAAAATATTTGATATAGTAGAGTCTAAAACAGCTTCAAACATTGAACTTGCTTTTCTTTCATCTGATGCTTACACACCTCTTGACAATGTAGTCTCAACTAACATAGATAACAAAGTTAAAGACGTTATAGTAAATTCATCAAACTATATCTCTACTAACGAAGAGCTAACGAAAAAGTTTTTAACTTTTGGTGTAGATATTGAAAATATGGAATTTTTTAGTGTTTTAAAGATAGCAGAAGAGTTTAATATTCCTGCTGGTGGAGTATTTTGTGTAACTAACTACACAAACAAAAATGCTCATGAAGACTTTTTAAAGAATCATGAACAAGCAAAAGAACTTCTAACTACACATGTAAAAAACAGAATCAAGGAACTAACAAAATAATGACTAACACGAAACCTTCACTACTTGATTTCACAAAAAAAGAGCTACAAGATTTAATTAAACCTACTTTTAGAGTTAATCAAATATTTGGTTGGTTATACCACCAATATGCCGAAAACTTTGATGATATGAAAAATGTTCCAAAAGCATTAAGAGATGAACTAGAAGAAAAGTACGTTGTAAATCCTCTTAAAATTGCCAATAAAGAAGAATCTAGTGATGGAACTATCAAGTATCTTCTTCAGATGCAAGATGGCAAAACGATGGAAGCTGTTTGGTTAAAGATGAAAGATACTCAGCTTGATGAAAATGGAGAAGTAATCCAAGAAGCTAAGTATACTATCTGTGTTTCATCACAGGTTGGATGTAAAGTAGGGTGTTCTTTTTGTCTAACTGGAAAAAGTGGCTTTACAAGAGATTTAACTGCTGGAGAGATTGTAGCTCAAGTAGTAACTCTAAAGCGTGATAACAATCATAAGCATAATAGAATGATAAATATAGTATATATGGGAATGGGTGAGCCGCTTGATAACTTAGATAATCTCTCTAAGGCTATAGAAATATTTAAAGAAGATGATGGCCTTTGCATCTCAGGTAAGCGTCAAACAGTATCTACAAGTGGTTTAAGTAACAAGATTGATCAGCTTGGACAAAAAGACCTTGGTGTACATATAGCAATATCTCTTCATGCTGTTGATGATGAACTTAGAACAGAACTAATACCTATGAATAAAGCTCATAACATAAGCTCAATTATAGAAGCTGTTAAACGCTTTCCAATTGACACTAGAAAAAGAGTTATGTTTGAATATCTTGTTATTAAAGAGAAAAATGATGACATAGCATCTGCTAAAAAACTTGTAAAACTTCTTCATGGAATAAAAGCAAAAGTAAATCTTATCTTCTTTAATCCTTACCCAGGCACAGACTATGGCAGACCTTCTAGAGCAGATATGGTAGCTTTTCAAGAGTATCTAATCGATCATGGTCTCTTGTGTACAATAAGAGACTCTAAAGGTATAGATATTAGTGCTGCATGTGGTCAACTAAAAGAGAAAACTGAGGGAGAGGTATAATGAGTTATGTTGAAATTTTTCAAGTAGTCTTTATAATAGCAGTCTTTGCTGTTGGTTTAATTGGCTTTATTAAAGTTGCCACAAGCGATGACGAAAAAAAAGACTAGTAAACTTCTTGTAACCTACCTTATGATAAAATGCCAATATTAATAACCAGCTTTGATAAACAAAGCTAACTTCAGTGGCCTCAATGGTCCAAGCGTAGATAAAAGGACGCGTTCCTTTATCGGACTAATAAAATTAAGGATAAAAATATGGCAGAAAAGAAAACTAATACAGATCGTATTAAAAGAATATATGACCTTTGTGAACTACACTTCGGTGATGTTCGTTTTGTAGGTATTAAATACCACAAGAAAATTGGTTGGATAGCTAAAGCTCAGTTTGATGGTACTTTTGAAAATCTAACTGCAGATGGTGAGACTAGTGTTGAAGCACTTCGTAATTTAAAGAATCGTGTTAAAAAAATCATTAATAGATATAACGCAGTTTAGAGCTTTGCTCAATTGTAAATAAAAATCTCTTTAACAAATAAATTTTACAAGATTTAGGAGAAGAAGAATCAGATTTTTATTTTCAGTGTAGTAAAACGACTAACACACCAGGGAAGTCGTTTATAGATGTAATAATACCCTACTTTTCTTATAGAAAAATAATCCACAAAATATTTACCTTATCTCTTAAAAAAATATAACGCCAATTCTAAAATCAAGTGCAATTTTTTGAAAGTAAGTTGAAAGATAGGATTAATCGATAATCTGCTAATCTTATTCGACCAAAAACAAAGAA
>NZ_JADGFC010000047.1 GCF_016744025.1 Sulfurimonas sp. | reverse complement strand
TTATATATTAGACCCAAAAAAGCATATCAGTATGGATTTTATTTAAATAAGAGTTGGATAAAAATTGATTTTACAAAAAAAGAAGAACTACTAACAGTGTTTTTACTATTTAAAGGTAAGGTAAATCAAGACTTATTGCATCTACTCCAAACATATAAAATCAATCTTCCCTTCTTGCAAAACAGCGGTAGTGTTGATACTAACCTTAAAATAGAAGTTGGCTTGCGAAATATAGATGTAACTGCAAAGGGTGATTTTTTCACAAAAAAAGCAAATTTTAACTATCTTGGCTTAAATATAGATATATTTAATGCACATATATTCTTACACAATTATGATGTAAAGATAGATAATATGTACTCAAAATATGAAGATATAGCAACAGCAAATGTTGATGTAAGATTTAATGCTAAGAAAAATGAAGGAACTATTGGATTTGATGTTTTAGATGTAAATTTTAAGGATTTAGATCTAAGTTTAAATAATATAGATAAACCATTAAAGGTTACATATAATATTTCAAATAAAGAAGATACTATAGAATCAAAAAAATCTTCATGGTTATTTAAGGGTAAAGTTGTTGATATTGACGAACTAACTATGCCATTTGACTTAAAAACTATTACAGCAACAATTCCTACAACTCCATTACAAATTAATAACCTTGTTTCCGCTTATGCAACAGGCACCTTAGCTCTTAATCCTATCAGAGCAGATTTTGAAGTTGATCTTTTAAAGTTTACTCTTCATGACGTTAAAATGGACCAATCAAGTGCTTCATTGCAGGTTGTTTATGATGAAAAACTTTTTATTACGTCAAATGATGAGATAAGGTTTAATGCTAATTCTCTAGACTATATACTTGAGTACACATCTATACAGATTGATCAAAATGAGTTTAAAGTTTTAAGCTCAACTGCTAATATAGATGGCTTAGCGGATGCTATATTTAACGCTAAGTATCAATTTAAAAATGATACCGGAACTATTCAACTAAAAAAATTAAATTTTAAAAACAAAACTCTAGGAGAAATTTTTTCTTCAAAAGATGATATAGAACTTCACATTATGTCTAATAAGAAAAAAACAGAGATAGAAGCAAAAAAAGTCAATGCACTCTTTACTTTAGAAGATAAAGGGTGGAAGTTAAAGTTTAAGTCATTAGAGAATATAGCAAAAAAATCACAACTACTACAAGACTATAATGTAACTAACGGTTACTTTAGTGTTTATAAAGACTCTACAGATAAAGACATTCAATTATATGCACATACAAAATATCCATATAAACTTATGGTAAAGAATAATGAACCTATCCAAAATTATATTGTAAAAGGTCATATAAATAGCCATTCAAACGATATCTTACTAAATATTAATAATTCGGTTGATGTAAAAATTGCTAATGATATAAAAGTTACTGCAAATAATATAGGACTAAATGTAGACGAAGTTCTTAACTATGTTGGTGACAGAAATTCTACTTCACAAGCAGGTAAAAATATCATCTTTGATGCGAATAAATGCTACTTATATATTAGTAAGGATAGGCACGCTATATCTGATACTATCCATGTACAGTATTTCAATAACATTACTACTGCTCAGTTAAAACATAAAAAAGGATATGCTGGTTTTAAGTTAAAAGATCGTAAGTTTTATCTGTATGGAAATAATTTCAATGATGAATTTATGGATAACCTATTTGCTCTCTCAGACTTTGAAGGTGGAGACTTGTCTTTTTCTATGGCTGGATCTATTAATGACTACAATGGACTTATGCATATCAAAGATACTATTATAATAGACTATAAAACTTTAAATAATATTTTAGCATTTGTAAATACTATACCATCTCTCATAACTTTTTCACTTCCAGGATATAGTAGTAATGGATTGGAAGTAAAAAGTACTTACATGAACTTTCATTCTAAGGATGATATATTTAATATAAGTGACATTTCTCTTGATTCTAAAGAGATGGATATTGTTGGTAAAGGAACTGCGAGTTTTGTTAAAAATAGTATTGATATAGATCTAAATCTAAAAACAGACTTAGGAAGTAGTATCTCAAAGATACCTTTATTTGGTTATATATTATTTGGAGAAGATAGTATATCTACTTCAATGAAAGTTAGTGGTAAACTAAATGACCCAGATGTTCAGAGTCTAATAGCTCAAGATATTATAGTAGCTCCCTTAAATATCATTAAAAGAACTTTACTTCTACCCTTTCACTTATTTGGAAGTGATGAAGATGAAGTAGAAGAAAAGAAAGAGTAGATAATTTTACTCGTTTCTTAAAACAGTTAAAATATCTACTTCGCTTGCTTTTTTAGCTGGATAATATGATGATGCAATTACAATTACAAAGGCTCCAATAACAATAAGAAAGAAGTCTTTAAGACTTAAGTCTAGTGGTAATGTAGTTGTTGGATAAACATCTTTAGGCAGAGATACAATATCAAAAGTACTTAATATCCACAATCCGCTCATACCAAAAACTATTCCAGATAAAATTCCTCCAACTCCGATAACAATACCTAGATATAAAAATACCTTTTTAATCTCTGCAGTAGTAGCACCAAGAGACAGAAGAAGCGCTATCTCGCTTCTTCTATTCATAACGGTCATCAATAGTGAAGATACTATGTTTATAGCAGCAATCAAAATAATAAGCATTAAAACGATAAAAAGAGAGGCTTTTTCTAACTCTAATGCTGCAAAAAAATTAACATTATCTTCCCACCAACCTTTTACAGTAACACTAACAGGAAGAATTTCTTTGATTTTCACTATATCTGAATGAGGATCATTTGAAAAAATATGAATTCCATCATATTGGTTTGAAGGCATGCTAAGCATTGCTTGCATAGAAGAAAGCGTTGTATAACTATATGCTTTATCATAAGCGCTCAATCCAGAATCAAAGATACCTTTTACTTTAAAGCGTTTTATTTTTGGTGTTATAGAGAAACCACCTGGTTCTACATGGGTGAATATATACATTAATTTATCATCAGTATATAGATTAAACTCATCTTTTAAACTTTTGCCTATAAGCACATCGAATTTTGAAAATTTTGTTTTTTCTATTGTCTTCGCTAAGACACTATTTACTTTTGCTTCATCTTCAAAATCAACACCAAAGATATATCCACCTTCAAGTTTTGTCCCACTTCTAGCCATAATAGATGATTGAACATATGGACTAAAGTTAAGCTCTGGAAATTTAGTTTCTAAATCTATAAGAAGATCTTCATTGACTGCACCGTAGAACTTTGGTATAACAGTTAAGGGGTAATTCATAATTGTGAGTTTTTTCTTAAATTCTTTGTCAAAACCATTCATAAGTGCCATAGCAATTAAAAGAACCATAACACCAAGAGTAATGCCTAAAAAAGCAAGTAATGCAGATAGAAAGATAAAGGGTTGATCTTTGTCAAAGCGCAAGAAACGCTTGACAAGGTAAGGAACAATTAATGTCTTCAAGACGCGAAAGCACCTTTTTTAGGGCCGCTCTTTCCACAACATTGTTTATATTTTTTGCCACTACCACAAGGACAAGGCTCATTTCTAGAAACTTTCTTTTCTACAGGATTATTATCTTGTAACTGATGATTTAATTGTCTTGCTGCTTCATCAAATTTTCTTTGAAGCTCAAGTTGTTCTGCTACTTTTACAGCCTCTTCTTCTGGAGATTCCATTTTAAACTGGATAATTTGAAGAGTTTTAATTGTATTAAATTTAATATCTTTTATAAGTTCCGTGAAAAGGTTAAAACTCTCTTTTTTATATTCTACAAGTGGGTCTTTTTGATTATATGCACGAAGTCTAATACCAGTTTTCATATTATCCATAGCGTATAGATGCTCTCTCCATGCGCTATCAAGTTCTTTTAGATAAAGCTCTCTTGCAATATCATGTTGAACTTCTTCTTCTAATACACTCATTTTTTCATCATATGACTTTTTGATTGTAGAAGTTACACTTTCTTGAAGTTCTTCATACTCTAATAAAGAATATTCTTCAATATTAAGATCAAAATTCAATTCTTCTTTTAACAACTCAGATAATTTCTTAATATTAAAGTCTTCTTTTGCACCACCATCAAAAATATCACAAATATTTAAAATATTATTTACATAGTCAGCTCTAACTTCATCAATTTTTGCAATAATTTCAAATTCTTTGTCAAGAAGTTGATTTCTAAACTTATACACAATTTTTCTTTGCTCATTAGCTACATCATCATACTCAACAATCTGCTTTCTACCTTCGTAGTGCATATTTTCAACTTTCATCTGAGCTTTTTCAACTGCACGAGTTACCATTTTTGATTCAATATACTCGCCATCTTCAACACCAAGTCTTTCCATAATTGACTTAATCTTGTCTGATCCGAAAATACGAAGCAGATTATCTTCTAAAGATAAGTAAAATTGTGTAGTACCTGCATCACCTTGACGACCTGAACGACCACGAAGTTGATTGTCAATACGACGATTCTCATGTCTTTCTGTACCTACAATATAAAGACCACCAAGCTCTTTAACTTCATCATTTACTTTAATATCAACACCACGACCCGCCATATTTGTAGCAATAGTTACAGCGCCTTTAGAACCAGCGTTTTTGATGATTTCACCCTCTTGCTCATGATTCTTAGCATTCAATACAGTATGGGCAATTTTTTCTTTTTTAAGAACTTCATGTAAAACTTCAGATTTTTCAATAGAAGCTGTACCAATTAAAACAGGCTGACCTGTTTTAGATAGTTTTTTAATAGTCTCAATAACTGCAGCAAATTTTTCATCTTCAGTTTTATAAATAAGATCATTTAAATCAGCTCTTGTGATAGGGATATTAGTCGGAATAGATACAACGTCAAGAGAATATATTTGAGCGAACTCTGTAGCCTCTGTCTCAGCTGTACCAGTCATACCTGCTAACTTATCATACATTCTAAAATAATTTTGGAATGTAATATCCGCAAGAGTCTGTGTTTCTTCTTTGATTTCAACATTTTCTTTAGCTTCAAGAGCTTGGTGAAGACCTTCACTAAAACGACGACCTTCGCTTAATCTACCTGTAAACTCATCAACAATTACAACTTCACCGTCATTTACAACATAGTCAACATCTTTTTCAAAAAGATAATTAGATTTAAGTGCTTGGTCAAGTGCGTGAGGAAGAGATGAATTTTCAACACTGTAAAGATTTTCAACACCAAAAAGCTCTTCTGCTTTAGTAATACCCTCTTCTGTAATAAGAATGACTTTATCTTTTTCATCTACAGTAAAGTGCTCATCTTTAAGAAGTTTCATAGCTATGCCATCAGCAATTTTATAATCTTCAAGAGCTCTATTTGTTGGTCCAGAGATAATAAGTGGTGTTCTAGCTTCATCTATTAAGATACTGTCAACTTCATCAACGATTACAAAGTTATGGTTTCTTTGAGCCATTTGATCTGCTGAGTAACTCATGTTATCTCTTAGATAATCAAACCCAAACTCATTATTAGTACCATAAGTAATATCACATTTATAAGCTTCTATTTTTAACTCAGGTTCTGAATTACTCTCAAGTACAGTTCCTACAGAAAAACCTAAAAAGTTATATAAAATACCCATTTCACTCGCATCTCTAGATGCAAGGTAATCATTTACAGTAACAAGATGAACACCCTTTCCTGTCATAGCATTTAGGACAATTGCAAGTGTTGCTACAAGTGTTTTACCCTCACCTGTCTTCATCTCAGCTATTCTACCTTCATGAAGGGCCATACCCCCTATTAGCTGAACATCGAAGTGCCTCATATTAAGAACTCTTTTAGCAGCTTCTCTAGTAATGGCAAAAGAATCTTCTAAAGCATCAACTAAAGTTTTTTCTTCATTTAAAACACTGTTCTTTAACTCTAAGAACACCTCTTTTAATTCATCGTCACTTAGAACTTCATACTTAGCTTCTAAAGCATTTATATTTTTAACTCTTCTTACGTATTTTTTTAATTCGCGATCATTTGATGTACCAAAGATCTTACCTATTAATGCCTGTAGCATTCTCAACCTTGTTATAGACTACTATATAATTTACTATATAGTAGTCACTGAAATTGCTCTTATTCTATCATAGTAATAATTATAATTTGCATAAATTTAAAAATGAAACTATGAAAAGTTCATACTAAATAATATGTAAACGGCCACTTAGATATAATTTCCCTAATTAAGGAGCTTTATGAAACATTTATTCACATTACTTTTATCTTCTACCCTAGCCTTTGCATCTTTTGATAGTCTCACTTCATTTCAAGCTGATTTTACACAAAGTGTTACAGACGATAAAGATAAATCGTTAGTATATAAGGGTCATGTAGCAGCTTCTAAGCCGCAAAATGCTTTATGGAACTATACTAAACCAATAAACAAAGATGTTTTTATTAATAAATATAGCGTTACGATAGTTGAACCAGAGATAGAACAAGTTATTATAAGAAAGATTAACTCAAACTTAGACTTCTTTAACATGATAGAAAATGCAAAAAAAATAGAAAAAAATGTATTTGAAGCTCACTACAAAGAATCAAAATTTACTATAACTACAAAAAATAAAATAATTGAGACTATTTCATATGTAGATGAATTTGAAAACAAAGTTAAAATAGTGTTTAAAAATCAAGAACAAAATCAAAAAATAAATATGGAACTTTTTATTCCAAACTACCCTTTAGAGTTTGATGTAATAAGAGATTAGATAAAAAGTATATAATTGTATGGGAAGAGGAGTAACGACGCAGAAATTGCGTCGTTATGTTTATTTTATCATTGCAGTTAATTGTTCTTGAGTAACTGTATTGAAGTTAAGATATTTGTAAACTGTATCAGTCATTTCTGGTGTTATCTTTCCAGAAACTATTTCTAAATACTCTTCTGGTGTTGGAAGAGCACCCTTAAGTGCAACAACAGCAGCAAGTTCAGCAGATCCAAGATAAACTTGAGAACCTTTACCTAGTCTATTGTCAAAGTTTCTAGTTGAAGTTGAAAATACCCATGCATCTTGTGCAACAGCAGCTTGATTACCCATACATAAAGAACAACCAGGAATCTCTGTACGAGCTCCAGCCATACCAAATACAGAGTAATAACCCTCTTCTGTTAGAGTTTTCTCATCCATTTTTGTTGGAGGACAAACCCATAGTTTATTTTTAACTGGACCTTCACCTTTTAGAATTTCACCAAGTGCACGGAATAATCCAATATTTGTCATACAAGAACCAACAAATACTTCATCAATTTCAGTTCTTAAACCAGCAGCACGGATTTCAGTTAATGTTTTAACATCATCCGGATCATTTGGACAAGCTAAGATTGGTTCTGTAATTAAATCCATATCGATTTCGATTACCGCTGCATATTCTGCATCTGAATCAGCTTGCATTAGTTCTGGATTAGCTACCCAGTCTTTCATTTTATCACGTCTACGAGCTAGTGTAGCTGCATCTTCGTAACCTTGTTTAATTAACTCATCAATTAAAGCAATATTTGAATTTAAATACTCAATAATTGGTTCTTTATTTAACTTAACTGTACATGCAGCAGCTGAACGCTCTGCAGAAGCATCTGAAAGCTCAAATGCTTGCTCACACTTAAGGTCTTCTAAACCTTCAATTTCTAGTACACGGCCACCAAAAATATTTTTCTTACCAGCTTTTTCAACAGTCAACAGACCATCTTTAATAGCTTGATGAGGAATAGCATTTACCATATCACGAAGAGTAATACCAGGTTGCATACTACCTTTAAATCTTACAAGTACTGATTCTGGCATAGTTAAAGGCATCATACCTGTAACACCAGCAAAAGCTACAAGACCTGAACCAGCAGGAAAAGAGATACCAATTGGGAAACGAGTATGTGAATCTCCACCTGTACCTACAGTGTCTGGAAGACAAAGTCTATTTAACCAAGAGTGAATTACTCCATCACCTGGGCGAAGAATGAAACCTTTTCTTTCAGTCCAAAATTTTGGAAGAGTATGTTGAAGATTAATATCTGCTGGTTTTGGATACGCAGCAGTATGACAAAATGATTGCATAGTCATATCAGCACCAAAATTAAGTGCCGCTAATTCTTTAATCTCATCTCTTGTCATTGGTCCAGTTGTATCTTGAGATCCTACAGTTGTCGCTATTGGCTCACAGTAAACGCCTGCTTTTACACCTTCGATTCCACAAGCTTTACCAACCATCTTTTGTGCTAAAGTAAAACCTTTACCATTATCAGCTGGTTGCGAAGGAGTCATAAATATATTACCAGCATCCATACCTAGTGATTCTCTAGCTTTAGCAGTTAAACCCTTACCAATAATAAGAGGAATACGTCCACCAGCTCTCATTTCATCTGGAAGAGTATTTGGAGCAATTTCATAAGTTGAAACTACTTTTCCTTCTTTTTCAATTGTACCTTCGAATGGTTTAACAGTAATAACATCACCTGTATTAAGTTGAGCAGTTGGTGCTTCAATAGGAATACATCCTGAATCTTCTGCAGTGTTAAAGAAAATTGGAGCGATAATATCACCAATAACGATACCTCCTGTTCTTTTATTAGGGATACCTGGAATATCTTTACCCATATGCCATTGAACAGAGTTGATTCCTGATTTTCTTGATGAGCCAGTTCCTACTACATCTCCAACATATGCCAAAGGGTGACCTTTTTCTTTTAATTTTAGCATAGTATCTAAAGGATTTTCCATTCTACTTACTAGAAATGCTTTTGCATGAATAGGAATATCAGCTCTCGTAAATGCTTCAGATGCTGGAGATAAATCATCTGTATTTGTTTCACCTGGAATTTTATAAACTGTTACTGTTATTTCTTTTTTCATCTCTGGTTTATTAGTGAACCATTCACCATTTGCCCAAGAATTAACAACCTCAGAAGCCTTATCATTACCAGCGTCCATTAATCTTTTTACATCATTGAATGCGTCATATACTAAAATTGTATTTTTAAGTTGCTCAGCTGCAGCATTTGCAACGTTAGTATCAAGCTTAAGTGCTTCAACTAATGGAGTAACATTAAAGCCACCTAGCATTAGTCCTAAAATTTGACATGCCTTTACAGCATCTATAGATTCACAAGAAACATTTCCTTGAACTACATCATTTAAAAATGCAGCTTTTACATAAGCAGCGTCATCAACACCAGCAGGGACTTTATTTTCAAATATATCCATTGCATAGTCTTGTTCTACTATTGGTGACGCTTTTAATAATTCAACAAGCTCTGCTGTCTCTTCAGCAGTTAGCGCTAAAGGTGGAGCACCAAGAGCAGCTCGCTCTTTTGTATGTGCTTTATAATCTTCTAAAAATGCCATAGTCTGTCCTGTATTTAAATTTGAATTTATTATAACCTAATAACTCAGTCACATTAAATAATGTTACAAAAATACACATATATTTCACCAAAATGTCAACTTCTGTAACACTATTTATGATTTTACAGCACAAATGATATAACTTTTTATGATATTATTAACTTTATACTTTAACTAAGGAAAATAGAATGAATTTATTTAGAACTGAAAGTGACTCCTTTGGAAATCTAGAAGTACCATCAAATATGTACTATGGCGCTCAATCGGCTAGATCACTTATAAACTTCCCAATAGGTATAGAAACAATGCCTAAACCTCTTATAAAAGCTTTAGCAATAGTAAAACAATCATGTGCCCAAGTAAATATGGAACTTGGTGTATTAGATGTCAATATAGGAGAAGCCATTGTTGAAGCTGCTGGTGAAGTCATAGAAGGTAAGCTTGATGAACATTTTCCATTATCCATATGGCAAACAGGATCTGGAACTCAAAGTAATATGAATGCAAATGAAGTAATTTCTAATCGTGCCATTGAAATTCTTGGTGGAGTTATAGGTTCTAAAGATCCTGTACATCCAAATGATCACTGCAACATGGGACAATCATCAAATGATGTTTTTCCAACAGCCATGCACATAGCAGCTGTCCAAGAAATTTCACATAAACTACTTCCAGCTTTAAAGCATATGCATGAAGAACTAGACAAAAAGTCTAAATCATTTGATCATTTAGTAAAAATAGGTAGAACTCATACTCAAGATGCAACTCCTATAACATTAGGACAAGAATTTTCAGGGTATACCGCACAAGTTTCAAACTCCATTCGCAGAGTTGAAGCAATACTGCCTGCCCTTCTTCAACTTGCTCAAGGTGGAACTGCTGTTGGAACTGGACTAAATTCTATAAAAGGTTTTGATGTTGCATTTGCTAATCAAGTTTTTAAAACTACAAAACTTCCATTTATTACAGCGGAAAACAAATTTGAAGCACTTGCCGCGCATGATGCTATAGTGGAAGCAAGTGGAGCATTAAATACAATTGCAGTAAGTGTAATGAAGATTGCTAATGATATTCGCTTCTTAGCATCTGGACCTAGATGTGGTATCGGAGAAATTTCTTTGGCAGAAAATGAACCTGGTTCATCTATTATGCCCGGAAAGGTCAATCCTACACAGAGTGAAGCGCTTACAATGATATCTGCACAAGTAATGGGAAATCATACAACTATTTCTATAGCAGGAGCACACGGGCATTTTGAACTAAATGTATTTAAACCTGTAATGATTTACAATTTATTACAATCAATCCAATTACTTGCTGATGGCTGTCAAAGTTTTACAGATAGATGTATAGTAGGAATAACTGCAAATGAAGAGCGTATTGCAAAACTAAGAGATGAATCACTTATGCTTGTAACAGCACTTAATCCACACATAGGATATGATAATGCAGCAAAAATTGCTAAAAAAGCACATAAGGATGGTTCAACTTTACTGGCAGCGGCACTAGCTCTGGAATTGTTAACGGAAAAACAGTTTAAAGAGTGGGTAGTTCCTCAAAATATGATAAGTCCTAAAGAGTAATGAAAAATATTTTATAAGACTAGCGCAGAGTTATAAATTTCTCTTTTTTAACTCTGCATCTACAAGTTCTCTATCATAGCCTCGATAGTTTGTCTTTAACCAAAGCATATATGAGTTTGCAAGGTCACTGTAACACATGCCTTTATATTGACCAAAACCAATTCTAGGCTCAGATTTAACTTCAGTTATATACTCTTCGCATCTAGCTTTAATATTTGTACATTCTATTAATGCCACAAACTGGTAAAACTCTACTCTCTTTTGGATGACAAAGCTGTAAGAAGTAAAGTCAAAAATACCTTTTCTATTATCTACAAAATCTTGCAACTCTTTAATCTGCTCAACTGAGAGCTTTTCAAGATTTTTAACATCTACGCGATAAGAGTTATGGTACTTTGTAAATACTAAGTGTGCTTTAATCATTATAGTATTTCACGAACGCCTTTAGTGTTTGGAGATGATAAGACGCCCTCTCCTTCTAACTGTTCGATTATTCTAGCTGAACGATTGTATCCAACTTGAAGCTTTCTTTGTAAGTAAGAGATAGATGTTTTTCTATCTGTTAAGATTACATTCTTAGCATCTGCATATAATACATCTAACTCTTCATAAGTTTCATGTTTAGAGCCACTTTCTAGTTCATTTTCTTCTACTAAAAAGCTTTTATCATAGTTTGGATCTCTTTGAGACTTTATAAAATTCACTATATTTTCTATTTCATCTTCTTCACTCCATGGGGCGTGAAGTCTAACTAAACCAGTAGAGCCCGGAGGAGTAAACAGCATATCACCACGACCAAGAAGTGACTCTGCACCCATTTGGTCTAAAATAATCTTACTATCAACTTTTTGCCCTACTCTATATGATATTCTAGATGGTAAGTTTGCTTTAATTAGACCTGTTACAACGTCAACAGAAGGTCTTTGGGTAGCAACAACTAAGTGAATACCAGATGCTCTTGCCATTTGCGCTAGTCTTGCAATAGAATGCTCAACATCTTTTCCACTTGTCATCATCAAGTCGGCTAACTCATCAATAATTACTACAATATACGGAAAGTGTTCTCCACCATCACGTTTTACTTTATCATTATAATTTTCTATATTTTTGGTTCTTGTCTCACTCATAAGCTCATAACGTCGTTCCATTTCTGAGACCATATTATTAAGAGCTACGATTGCTTGTTTTGGTTTAGTAATAACAGGAGTTAAAAGATGCGGTATATCATTATATATAGAAAACTCTAGCATCTTAGGGTCTATCATTAGTAGTCTAAGCTGGTCTGGTGAATTTTTATATAGTAAAGATAATATCATCGCATTTATACCAACACTTTTACCACTTCCTGTAGTTCCTGCTATAAGAAGATGCGGAAGTTTTTTAAGGTCTGTTATAAACGGCTTACCAACTATATCTTTTCCTAAAGCAATAGTAAGTGGAGATGCAGACTCTTTAAATAGTTTAGAATCAAGTAATTCTCTTAAGTATATAGTATCAACCGTCTCATTTGGTATCTCTATACCTACAACATCTTTACCAGGAATAGGTGCTTGAATACGGATAGTCTCAGCTGAGAGAGCCATTGCTAAATCATCTTGAAGATTTAGTATCTTACTTACTTTAACATTTGCAGCTGGTTTGAACTCAAAAGTAGACACAACAGGTCCTGCATAAGTTCTAACAACATCACCATCTATTTTAAAGTGAGCCAGCTTTTCTATAAGATAACGAATCTTATCATCCACTTCACTCTCATCTACACTATGTCCAGTTTTGTTTGGTTTTTGAAGAAAATCAACTGATGGTAGTGTAAAGTTCTTTGGTTTTTCTACTTCACCTTTTTCCATTCCCTCTAAAAGCTTTGCATTTTCTTCTAATTCTTCAACAATTAGAGCATTTTTTTGCTCTTTAACCTTAGATGCTACCTCTAAAATAGTATGTGCTTTAGTCTCTATTTTTACTTCTTTAATAGGCTCTTCTATCTTAGATTCACGTTTTATATCGAACTCTTCAGGCACTAGCATAGTAAGTTCTTCTTGCTGTGCATCTTCTACATTAAAAGAGTCTTCTTTTTCAATTTCTACATCTTCTTTTTTTCTCAAATATGCTGGTTCATCATATACATCATTACTATTATCATTTTCTTGAAACTCTAACTGAGCTTTTGGTGCTGGCATAGCATTTCTTATTAACTTGGAAAACCATAGCGTTACTTCATCCATACTTTTATCTAGTAGTATCAAAGTTGAAACAGAAGCAATAATAAACCAAAAAACCCAAAGTCCAAAAAGTCCAATATATGGAGATAAAAAATCAACAAAATTTCCTCCTGTAGCTCCTCTGAGTTCATTTTCCACAAGTAAAGCTTGAGCTAAAAGAAAAGAGAAAAACATTAAAAAAGAAGCTACACAAATTTCTAGTTTTCTAAAACTAAATTTTGTGTCTCTGTAAAGAAAATACAAGGGTATTAAAAGTGAGAGTAAATATACATAAGATATATATCCAAAATATTCATTATTATATGAAGCGAAGATAGAGCCATAGCTTCCAATAAGTCCACTCTCACCAAAGATAGTTGCAAATCCAAGATAGATTAAAACTCCAAATGTTACGATAAATAAGGTCTCTTTCAAATCATTTTGCCTTTAAAATATAGATAAGTGTTTTATAGATGAAGTATAGCCAAAAATGTTCCACTACGGAACTTTTTTGACAATTTGCAATGAGTTAAAATAGTAAAAAATTTATAAATAATTGACTAAATTTAACTTTGAAACTTTACCTACTGTTGAAAGCATTGCTTCATAATTATTTTTTAATTGCGATAAATTAAGTTGTGACTCTGCTATATCAGTGTCAAGTACATCTGAGCGAAGAGTTTTGGTACTAAGTTCCAATAGAGTTGTTCTCTCTTTTGCTCTTTCTAGAGCATTAGATTGAGCACCGACCATAGAGTGCGATCTAATAAGGTGGTCTTGTAGTGCATCTATTTTAACAATAGAGTTTTCCATTCCTAAGTTTCTGATACTACCATTTTCAGAATCTGGATGAGTTTTATGATCTTCAACTGAAGTAATTATTTCATCTATTTCTCTAAAAAAATCTGTTTTAGCATCTATTATCGCAATACTATTGTTAGTATTAAATGATACTACAGATGTTGAAGTACCAACTCTAAAGTCACCACTACTTGCATCATTGATTCCTATAGAGACTAGAGTATCATTTGTACCTATCTCTCTAAAGTTTATTTTTCCATCATGACTCAAAAAAGTATTCCCACTAAATTTTGAAGCTTTTACTGCATCATCATAATCTGATGGAACGTTTGTCGGAACTTTTAGATTTGGATTATTCTCATCAATTGTTACTAAGGGAGTGTTGTTGCTTACTACCATATTAACTACATCCATAAGTTGTTGATATGTCATATTATCTGCAGGAATTGCTGATCTTGGCTCTTCTATAGTAAATATATTAAAGTTTGTAAGACCACCATCTAATGAAAATGTTGTTCCTGATGTAGCTAAATCTATCTGTACATTATAGTCATCACCTCTAACATCTGTTCCAGTGAGTTTGAGTTGTGTTCCATCAAGAGACCCAACAGAAGGAGGTTGAGATAGATCAGCAACTTCTGAAATTTTTGTAGACCCCGTAGCAAAAGAATTATCTGAATTTAAAATCTGAGCAACATTTGACGATAAACTAGAACCATCTTTTGAAAACATTGTTCTATCGTAAACTAAAGCTTCTAGCTTCGCTGGTGCTCCAAGTGAAGATTCAAGTCCTGACTTTACAAATTCTTTTACATATAGATTGTTTGCAGGAGGAAAAGTTGGATTCATAATCTCTTTGAAATTAGTTTCACCAGAATCTAGTAAATTAATATTATCTACATTGGCTGCATCTGGGCCTTTGCTATCAAAATCAACAGCTCCAACAATATGAAAGTCTATCTTACTAGAACCTTTTATCTTATCTTCTATTACTATTTGTCCTGATTTATTCAAGCTTACATTTACAATATTTAAATTTGGAGTATTTCCATAAGTATCACCAATTCTAGTTAAAAGCTCATGAACGCTATCATCATCTTTCATAGAAACTTTTTCTTTAAATGTAGTACCATCATTTTTAGTACCTCTGATATAAAAATGATGTTTATTAGTTTCCTTGTCTATAAAAGTATCTGTATCACCCATTAAATCACGGATAGTATCGCTTTCTTGTATAGGATTTGCTGGTGTATTATTATCAACTCCTGTAGCAAAGTTATATTTTTCACTTAAATTTGATTCTATAACATTTGTTGAAATCATTCTTTTTGTTAGGATTTCTTCTCCCAAAAATAATTGTGAACCTGATATATTGTACTGTTGCTTAGTTCCTGAACCTAAAAATGCTTCTAAAGAGCCATCATTTCCATTATATAGTCCATCAGGAGAAATTGGTTTAGTATCAACATCAGTTCCAGAAAATAGATATTGACCATTGATAGAAGTATTTGATAAGTTTATAAAATGCTGTTCTATTACTCTGAGTTCATTTGATATTGCATCAAGTGATGAATCACTTTGTGTTCCATTGGCAGCCTGAATAAGTAGAGTTCTCATTCTTTCCATGGTAGAACCAAACTCATTTAGTACAACATCTGTTTGATTAGAAACTTTATAACCACTCTCTGTACTTTTTTTAATCTGAGCAAGAGTAGCAAGTTCGTTGTCTAGTCTCATAGTTTCAGCAAATGTTCTAACGTCATCTTTTGCATACTGAATTTTCAGTCCAGATGATATCTGCTTATTCACATCAAAAAGGTTTTGGCTTATTTTTGAGTTATTAGATCCATATAAGTTATCATAATACATAGATGATGTAACTCTCATAATGCACCTCCGTTTGCTTTAATCATATTAGAGAATACTAGCAATTAAAGTTCCATATAATTGATAAATCAATATTATTTACTTTTAAGTAATAAATCACTATCATTCCATCTCACAAGCCAGAGTGGTGGAATGGTATACACGGCGGATTCAAAATCCGCTGCCTTCGGGCTTAGGGGTTCAAATCCCCTCTCTGGTACCACCAACCTACAAAACCCTATAAATAGAGCTTTTCAAACAATAAAAAATCAAACTATCAGTGATATTTATAGCTTTTTACTGATACTATCAGTAAAAAAAATCACCTTAATTCACTTCTCTTTAATCTTTGTAATTTTAAACGATTTATATATATAAATAAATTGTAGAATTTATAAGAAAAAAACTATCCCGAAATATAGTGTAACTCCTAATATATATATCTATGGGTTTAAGTAAAAATTGTAACATCTTATTATGATACAGTGTGTTTGCCGTTACAAAACAGCTACAATTTATCGCCTTAGATTTTCAATATAGAATATGCTATTTGTATAAGTGTGAAAAGTGTCCAAATCTATACCACTTGCTTTAACAAAGTTAGTGTAAGGCCTAATGGCATACATGAGTAAATGAATGAGTATGTTATACTCCTCTTATATTTATGAAATGGAGAGATGTAATGAAAATATTTACGTTTACTATATTGGTTATTTTAGGTCTTGTATTAAGTGCTTGTTCTGGTAAAGATATTTATAATAATGTCTATCATGACGACGGAGCTTATGATAGAGCTAACAAAGCTTCTTCTAAGTCATTAAGAGGTTTAGAAAAAGATACACAGTAATATGCGCCCTACCTTGTAGGCAAATAGTGAAACAAGACCGAGGCTTATAAAGCAACAAAGTAAGACTAAAAATGTACAAAAGCAAAAACTATATTAACCTTGAAAAACTCTACAAGCAGGCATTTCAAATTTAAATGCCTGCTTTATTTGCAATAAAATATCACCGTAAAGATATGAATGGTTTATCTTAATGGTATGCATTATGCTACTAACAAATATAATATTTATCAAAAATAATTGATATTCTAAAATATAAAGGTAGTAAATGAAACAATTTTATAACACGTCAACTATATCCTCGCAAAAACTTCATAATGTTAAAGAGGAAAAATTTAACTACAATGGTTCATTGGTAAAGTTGATTACTGTATTTAATGATTCTAAAGGCGCAATAGCACTTGTAGAAGATGAAAACGGTGAAGTTTTTGAAGTAGCTAAAGATTCTCTTAGATAAAGTCTTCAAATGATATATTTTAGTTTTGCTCTAAGCTATTTTCAAATATATTTAATATTTATAAATTCAATATCTTTTTTACTCTATGCATACGATAAGTTATTATCATTAAACATCCATAAAAAACCTCAAAGAATATCTGAGAATAAACTACTCATATCAACTTTACTCGGAGGAACAGTTGGATCTGTACTTGCTATGTTTACCTTCAGACATAAAATAAAAAAAACTTCATTTATTATTAAGACGCCAATTCCAACAACAAGTGCAATTTCCACCTAAATTAGCTAGCTAATCTTTTACTCATTTCACTGAAAAACACTTCATACGGAGTTTTGTATT
>NZ_JADGFC010000046.1 GCF_016744025.1 Sulfurimonas sp. | reverse complement strand
CTTCTTATCTAACATCTATTCATAAACCACTAGCCTCAGCGAGTATATCTATTATTAGAAGTTTAATATTTCCTATCTTTTTTGTGAGTCTATTATCATATTTTTTTGGGTTAACAGGCGTTTATATTGCTCTTCCTTTTAGTGAAGTATTTACTTTTTTTATTGCAATTTATTTTTTTAAAAATAATTTGCCTAGAAGCACTTAATATTTTCATAACTCATTTTGATTACTTCCTTAAAAGAGCTTAATAAGGTAAACAAATAAATCAACTAGATGCTATAATTTCACTAATGAATAAAGATGTATTATTTAAAGTAAAATCAGAATATTCTCCTGCGGGAGATCAACCAACTGCTATCAAAGCCCTTAGTGATTCTATCAACCAAGGTAATCGTTATCAGACACTTGAAGGTGTTACAGGTAGCGGTAAAACCTACACTATGGCTAAAGTTATAGAGAATGTAAAGATGCCAACAATTGTTATGACTCATAATAAAACTTTGGCAGCTCAACTTTACTCTGAGTTTAGAAGCTTTTTCCCAGAAGCTCATGTTGAGTATTTTGTTTCTTACTATGATTATTATCAGCCTGAGGCATACATTCCTAGACAAGATTTATTTATAGAAAAAGATAGTGCTATAAATGATGAGTTAGAGCGTATGAGGTTATCTTCTACTGCAAATCTTCTCTCTTACGATGATGTTATTGTTGTAGCATCTGTATCAGCTAACTATGGTCTTGGTGACCCTGAAGAATACCTCAATATGGTTCAAGTCTTAGAAGTTGGTGACGAAATACCTCAAAAGAAACTTCTACTACGTTTAGTTGAAATGGGATACAGTCGAAATGACACTTATTTTGATACTGGTCATATTCGTGTAAATGGAGAAAGTTTAGATATTTATCCTCCATATTTTGAGCAAGAAGCTATCCGTATTGAGTTTTTTGGTGATGAAATAGAGGCTATTTATACCTTTGAACTTATTGATAATAAAAGACTAGAAGATCATAAACTGTTTACTATATATGCAACTTCTCAATTTAGTGTTAGCCAAGAAAAAATGGCAGTTGCTATTAAAAGAATAGAAGAAGAACTAGATGAGAGACTCGCATATTTTCAGTCTGCTGGAAAACTTTTAGAATATCAAAGGCTTAAACAAAGAGTTGAGTTTGACTTAGAGATGCTACAAACTACTGGAATGTGTAAAGGAGTTGAGAATTACTCAAGACTTCTTACAAATAAAAAACCAGGAGAAGCTCCATTTACACTGCTTGATTATTTCTCTCAAAGAAATCAAGATTATCTAGTCATAGTCGATGAGTCTCATGTTTCTCTTCCCCAGTATCGTGGAATGTACGCAGGAGATAGAGCTAGAAAAGATGTGCTTGTAGATTATGGTTTTAGACTTCCATCAGCTCTTGATAACAGACCTTTAATGGCTGATGAATACATCAATAAAGCTCCACACTATCTTTTTGTATCAGCGACACCTGCTCCATATGAATTAGAGATGTCTAGTGTTACAGCAAAACAAATTATTCGTCCTACGGGTCTCTTAGATCCAATACTAGAGATAAGAACATCCGATAATCAAGTTGAAAATATACACGATGAGATTAAAAAAATCACTCCCAAGAATGAAAGAGTTCTTATAACTGTTCTAACTAAAAAAATGGCAGAGGCTCTTACAAAATATCTTGCTGATTTAGGTATAAAAGTTCAGTATATGCACTCTGATATAGATACTATTGAGCGTAATCAAATAATACGAGCACTTAGACTTGGGGAGTTTGATGTTCTTATCGGAATAAATCTGCTTCGTGAAGGTTTAGACCTGCCTGAAGTTTCTCTTGTTGCAATCTTAGATGCAGATAAAGAAGGTTTTTTAAGAAGTGAAACTGCACTTATCCAGACAATAGGAAGAGGGGCAAGAAATGCAAATGGAAGAGTTATACTTTATGCAAATAAAATAACTAAATCTATGCAAAAAGCTATTGATACAACTACTTCAAGAAGAGCGATTCAAGAATCTCATAATAAGAAGCATGGAATAACACCAACTACTACTATTCGTAAGTTAGATGCCAACCTAAAAGTAGAAGATCATGGTGGTATTTACCAAAAACATAAAAAAATGGATAAGATGCCGGCATCAGAGAAGAAAGCTATAACAAAAGAGCTATCTTTAAAAATGAAAAAAGCAGCAAAAGAATTAAACTTTGAAGAAGCCGCAAGACTTCGTGATGAGATTATGAAAATAAAAAAACTTTAGGATAAAACAGATATGGAAGATACTTTTAGTAATTTAGCAACTTATGGATATATAGGACTTTTTCTTTACTCACTTGGTGGTGGATTTGTAGCACTTATAGGGGCTGGAGTACTCTCTTTTATTGGGGAAATGGACTTAAGTACATCAATAGCTATTGCTTTTATGGCAAATGCATTAGGTGATGTTTTACTGTTTTATATGGCACGTTACCAAAAGAGTATGATGATGGAAGGTCTTCGCAAACATAGACGTAAGTTAGCACTTGCTCATGTAATGATGAAAAAAAATGGTTCATGGATTATACTAATTCAGAAATTTATTTATGGAATTAAGACTCTAATCCCTATTGCTATTGGACTTACAAAATATGACTTTAAAAAGTTTGCAATAATAAATGTGTTAAGTTCTGGAGTTTGGGCTTTAGTATTTGGACTTGGAAGTTACTATTCTGGAAGTGCTTTAGTAAAATTTTCTGAAATAATAGGCGACAAACCTTGGATAGCACCACTTATTTTAGTATTTTTTGGTGGAGCTTTATGGCTCTATATGGAGAAAGCCACTAAAAAGAAATAACAATGAAAGGAGAATTATTCATATATATTTATGAACACTGGATTCTATTTTCATTGTTATCAATAGCTATAATTATTTTTTTCTATTTCTTTGATAAAAGAACAAATTAAATTAAAAGAGTGATGTAATTGTAAGGCGCGTAATGAGGAAGTGTGCTGTAGCACATGACGAATGTAGCAACGCAACAAGTGCATTGCTATTTTAAATTTAAGAACCTACTATTGGACCATAAGGAGCATAATCTATCTCTGCGCCTTCTTGGTATTTTTTATAATTAGCCACAAACATCTTAGCTAATTCATCTCTTGTGTTATCAAAAAGATCTTTATCTTCCCAAGCATTACGAGGGTTCAATATATCAGGTCTAATATCACCTAAAGTTGTTGGAACATTTAGTCTAAAAGTTTCAGTAGTATCAAACTCACTATTTTTAATAGTTCCATCTAATATAGCATTAATACAAGCACGAGTATCTTTAATACTCATTCTCTTTCCAACACCATAACCACCACCAGTCCAACCAGTGTTAACAAGATAAACATTTACACCATGTTCATCTATTTTTTCACCAAGAAGTTTTGCATAAATAGTTGGATGCAGTGGTAAGAAAGCCTCACCAAAACATGCAGAAAATGTTGCAACAGGCTCAGTAATACCACGCTCAGTACCAGCAACTTTTGCAGTATAACCACTTAAGAAGTAGTACATTGCTTGCTCTTTTGTTAGTTTAGATACTGGAGGTAAAACACCAAAAGCATCTGCTGTTAAGAAGATAATATTTTCTGGATGACCAGCCATTAAATCATCTTTATGATTTTGGATATGCTCTATTGGATATGAAACACGAGTATTTTCTGTTTTACTTCCATCTTCATAATCAACCTCACCTTCACCATACATTACTACATTTTCAAGTAAAGCATTAGTTCTAATAGCGCTGTAAATTTCTGGTTCACTCTTACCATCAAGGTTAATTACTTTAGCGTAACATCCACCTTCAAAGTTAAATACACCATGATTATCCCAACCATGTTCATCATCTCCGATAAGGGCACGATGAGGATCAGTAGAAAGTGTAGTTTTACCTGTTCCACTTAGTCCGAAGAAAAGTGCAGTATCACCATTTTTTCCAACATTTGCTGAACAATGCATTGGAAGTTTACCTTCAAGTGGTAACCAGTAGTTCATCATTGAAAAAATTCCTTTTTTCATCTCACCACCGTACCAAGTACCACAAATAATTGCCATATTGTTCTCAACATCAAAAAGTACGAATACCTCTGAGTTTAGGCCATGTTCTTTCCATTTATCATTTACAGCTTTACAAGCATTTAATACAGTAAAATCCGACTTGAATACTTCAAGTTCTGACTCAGTTGGACGAATAAACATGTTTTTAACAAAATGTGATTGCCAAGCTATTTCAGATACAAAACGCACTGATCTTTTTGAAGCTGCACTTGAACCACAAAAAACATCTGTTACATAAAGATCTTTACCTGAGAGTTGTTCTTGCGCTACTACAAGAAGTTCTGCAAAAATATCAGCAGAAACTTTTTTATTTACATCGCCCCAAGCAATATACTTGTTTGATGGATCGCAATCTACAAAGTATTTGTCTTTAGGACTACGACCAGTGAATATACCTGTGTCAACAGCCATAGCACCTTTATTTGTTTGAGCACACTCACCGTTCTCAAGTTCATGTTGTATCAATTCGTCATAACCTAGATTATGATGAATCTTACCAATGTTTTCTAATCCTAATTCTTCTAACTCAGTTAAATTCATAACTTACCTTCTGGGCACTTTTTTTAGTAAAGAAATTATACACTCAATAAACATAAATTAAATATAAATCCGTAGGCTAACTCAAGAAAAATAGTTTTAAGATTTCTTGGGTAAAATTATGCCCTAAGTTTACCTATATGTTTAGTATGCATAGTCTAACAATTCGCTCGATTAACTCAGTGGTAGAGTGCTTCCATGACATGGAAGAAGTCACTGGTTCAAGTCCAGTATCGAGCACCACTATTTACAACAAAAAATCATATAATCTTTTTTAAAATTTATATCTATTTTTCTTTCCACCTTGTTCAATCTGAACAGATGATTTTATAATATAAAGAGCAACTCCTGTCTTTTTATGAATTATTTTTTGATAAATCTCTTTTGAATTTCTTGGATCGTATCCAACTGCCTCAACCTTATCATTTTTATCTATAATTAGACACTCATTTGATATAGCATACGTACTAAGTTTCATACCATTATCAGCTTTTTGTAGAGGTGCTTTTTGTAATTGCATCACACTAGGACAAGCCAATGTTTTTTTCTTCATAATATCTGCATTTAAAGTGCCTAGAAGAAGAAAAAAAGATAATAATATATATCTCATTATAACTCCATTGGTAATTTAATAATAATACTTGCATACCCTGTTACAATATTATCAAAATCATATTTTGATGTACTTTCACTTTCACTAGAATTAAGACTCATAATTCTTGCTCCAATTTCAAAGTCAACACCATCACTTAAGTGTAAGTTAAACCCAATATCTCCACCCATATATGTACTATCAAGTGTTACAGTGTTTGTACTACTCTGATCGTTAAACTCCATATCAACAGTACCAGCATTTATACCTATAAACATATCTGTATCTTTTGAAAGATGAAACATATACTGAACTTCAATGCCGTAAGTACGCGCATAATCAAATTCTGGGGCGTCAAACACTCTTGTACTTAAAAATGTTCTGTAATTATCTATTTCTGATCCCACTTTTAAACCAAAATGACTAAGGCTAATAGTTTCTTTTTTTGTTGTTACTCCACTATCTATTTGTTCATAATCAAGATTACTAAATCCTGCTTCTAGACCAATCAATGGATAATCCGTTAATTATGCTGCAAGTGGCGACGATAGTAACATAGCAGTTAATATTACTTTTTTTAATGTTTTGTTCATAACACATCCTTGTATTTAACATTATTTTGGCCTTCCTTACTCTTTGAAAAAAGGCTAAGGCAACATATTAATCTCTCTAGCACAAATAACACCACTGCTAAATGCCCATTGGAAGTTATAACCTCCAAGTTCTCCTGTTATATCGACAACTTCACCTATAAAGTGTAATTTTTTTATATCCTTTGATTCTAAGGAATTATTTGACAGTTCATTAGTATCAACTCCCCCTCTACATACTTCTGCTTTTGTGAAACCAAAGTTTCCCGCAGGAGCAAATTCGTAATTATGTATAAGTAAAAGTTTTTCTTTTACTTCTGGAGTTAATTTTTTACATTCTATATCTTTAACATCTAAAGCTTTTAAAATTGCTACAGAAAGTCTTTTAGGGAGAGGGATAATGGAACTAACAAGTTTTTTACTTCCCTTGGTTAAATCTAGTATATTATGACTTGGAAGAAAGTCTATTGATATATTTCCTTTTCTCCAATACAAAGATGCAGATAATACAGCAGGTCCACTAATACCTTTATGTGCAAATAATAGATCTTCATTCAAGATTTTATCTTCCACTTTTATATTTACATAACAGCTCAGTCCACTTAACTCTTTCATCCAAAACTGATCTTTTTGAACTGTTAGCCCAACGAGAGCTGGAGTAAATTCTTTGACATTAATTGAAAAACTTTTTGCGATTTTCAATCCAATATCACTAGCACCAAGAGTTTTAAAACTTTTGCCACCAGTTGCTACAACAACTCTTTTTGCTTTTATAGTTGTTTTGTTTGTTTTAATTTCAAAGAGTTCATCTTTTTTTAGAAGTTCTATTATCTCTGTATTTAAAATAAGCTCTTGATGATTAGTTAGTTTTTTTAAAATATTTATAATTTCATCAGAAGAATTTTTACAAAAGTAATAACGATTTTTTCTTATCACAGGACTTAAAGAATTATTTTGCAAAAACTCTAATAAATCATCTTTAGAAAATCTATTCAAGATATTACTAACTAACTCTGAATCACCATCAAAATTGTTTTCACTAACACTAACATTTGTTATATTACACTTTCCACCACCTGAAACCTTTAGTTTCTTGGCAACCTTAGAGTTAATATCAACAATTCCTACACTCATTTTTTTACTTAACTGGGAGGCACACATCAAGCCACTAGCACCTGCTCCTAAAATTAAAACATCATATATTTTCATGCCGTGATTATACTACAGACTATCTGAACTATATCTATACACTTGCTCTAAAAATTAATGTAGTAAAGCTAAATTTTACAAGAATAGAAATTCTAGATTTGGATATAATTACGAAAAATATTTAAAAGTAGTAATAATGAGCAACAAACTTCATATAGTCTCTCTTGGCTGTACAAAAAACCTTGTCGATACGGAAGTAATGATGGGTAAACTTCAAAACTTCGAACTAACAGATTCAGAAGATGAAGCAGATGTAATCATAGTAAACACTTGTGGTTTCATAGATGCAGCAAAAGAAGAATCAGTAAACACTGTTCTAAGTCTTCATGACGCAAGAAAAGAGGACTCAGTTCTAGTAATGGCTGGTTGTCTTAGTGAGAGATACAAAGAAGAATTAGCGACTCAGATGCCAGAAGTAGATATTTTTACTGGTGTTGGTGATTACGACCATATAGACGAACTTCTTAAAGAGAAAAAGAGTCGTTTTTCTGATGAAGTTTTTTTAATAGATGGAAGTGAGAGAGTTGTAACAGGCTCTACTTACCACGCTTATATAAAGCTATCTGAGGGTTGTAACCAAACTTGTAGTTTTTGTGCTATTCCTTCTTTTAAAGGAAAACTAAACTCTCGTAACTTAGATTCAATTGCAAAAGAGGTAGAAGGTTTAGTTGCTAAAGGCTATTACGACTTTAGCTTTGTTTCTCAAGATAGTTCTTCATTCCTTAGAGATCAAAATATCAAAGATGGACTTAGTTTACTTATCCAAAGAATTGAACTTATAGATGGTGTTAAAAGTGCTAGAATCCTTTACTTGTATCCTTCAACTACTACTATTTCACTTCTAAAAAATATAGCAAAAAGTGAAATATTCCACAATTACTTTGACATGCCTATACAACATATAAACGATGACATGCTTCGTATGATGAAACGTGGTTTTGGAAAAGAAAAAACAGTAGAACTTTTAGACTTTATGCGTTCACTGCCAAACTCTTTTGTAAGAACTAGTTTTATCGTTGGACATCCTGATGAAACAGAAGAAATGTTTGAAGAGATGTGTGAGTTTGTATCTTCATTTGGTTTTGATAGAATCAACGTTTTTTCTTACTCTGATGAAGAAACAACTCCTGCATATGACATGAGTAATAAGATATCTGATGAGCTTATTGCATCTCGTGCACAAACGCTTGGTGACATTGCATCTGAGTGTACTCAAAAATCACTAGAAAATGAAGTAGGCAAAGAGATAGAGCTTATCATTGATTGTGAAAGTGACGAGCATGAGTATCTTCTTAGTGCAAGAAAAACTATTTGGGCACCAGAAATTGACGGTGAGATTTATGTGAATGATAGAACAAGTGATGAAGAACTAAACTTTGCTAAAATCTATAAAGCCAAAATTACCGAACTTGCAGGAAACATTCTAACTGCTACAGTAGACAATGCTTGAAACATCGTCGTTAGGAGTACTAAAAAATAAAAAAAACCTTCTAGCATTCTCAGGAGGAGCAGACTCAACTGCCCTCTTCTTTCTTCTTTTAAAACAAAACATCAATTTTGATATTGCCATTGTTAACTATAACCAAAGACTACAGAGCATCCAAGAAGTAGCTTATGCAAAAGAGTTGGCATCTAAGTATAACTTAGAATGTCATACCCATGTATCTACAAAAATTAGCAAAAACTTTGAATCAAAAGCAAGAGAGATTAGATATGAGTTTTTTGAAAAATTGATATCATCTCATAGTTATGAAAATCTTTTAACCGCTCATCATCTTGGAGATAGATTTGAATGGATGTTAATGCAGTTATGTAAAGGCGCAGGTTGTGCAGAAATAGCTGGTATGAAGAAGGTTCAAGTAAGAAATTTATACACCCTTGTTCGCCCTCTTTTGCATCTAGATAAACAAGAGTTATATGCTTATCTTGACAAAGAAAAAAGAAAATACTTCGAAGATGAGACTAACTTAGATGAAGAGATAAAGAGAAACTCATTTAGACATAATTACTCCAACCCCCTCTTAGATAAATATCTCAAAGGTATTAAGAAAAGTTTTGAGTATATAGATGAAGATAGACAAACTTTAATTCCTGAAGCACAAATTAATCATATCAAAGATTTAAGCTACTTTAAAAGCTTAAAAAACACTAGAGCCGATATATTTACCATAGATAAGATTTTGAAATCAAAACTGTATATGTTAAGTGCAAAAGATAGAGAGTTACTAAAGGAGAGTAAAAGTCTTATTGTAGGTAGAAAATTTATAGTTTGCATAAACGGAGACTTTATCTTTATAGTTGCTTATTCAAAAGAAACGTCTAAAACAAATATGACTAGTGAGTTTAAAGATAAATGTAGAATATTAAAAATAGAGCCTAAACTTCGTCCATTTTTATTTCAAAATAAAGAAGTATTTGAAGAAGTAAAAAACCTACTTAACTGAGGCTTTTTGAGTTGAGTATACTCTCATAGTAAATGATGAAGTAATTAACTCATGGTCTCTCTTAAAGTTTATAGGAAAGTTAATCCCAATAACCCAATCGCCTTTATTTATAGAGTCCAAAAACGCGTAAAAACTTTGTGGAGAGTTTATAGATGAAGTTGTATTTACTTCATATACAGCGAATTCATCTTCATTTTCTAAGGGTTTCTTTTTAGATAACTTGAGTGTTGTAAAATGTAGGCTATGTTGTTTTTCAAACCTCTCACTATTAAAGGAATTGTCAAAAGCTGTAATACTGTGAGCATTCTCAGATTGTAATTCTTTTAACTTATCTAGAGTTGAGATACTAAAATCTTCATATCTTCTAACTTCCATACGATCTTTATTTAGTAAATTTCTTTGTTCTCTGTACTCTTTTCCTTTTGGAATTAATACACTAAATGAAAATATAAGAACAAATATAAGTAAAAATATAGATAAAGAGAGTAGATAAATACTTTGTCTTGATATACTAATTTTCATTATCTAACTCCTCTTTCATCTCACTTTTAGATGAAGTAAGCGCTAACTCATCTTCATCTATATAGTTAGTAGATACAAAAGTTAACCATCCATTCGCTGCTGGATAGAAGCTACTATAAGTTCTATGAAATATAGAACGAAGAGGGGCTTGTAACATAAAATTGTATATATCCTTATTTGGAGTAATACCATATAAAATAAGTCCATTTTCAAGTAGAGAGGCCTCTGATAATGTAATTCTTTGTGGCACTAAATCAAATAAATTTGCTATGGAATCTTTTAAAACTGTATTTTTAGTATTAATTCTTTCATAAAGCAATGCCTCTTTTTCTATAAAGGTTATTTGAGCTTTCATCTTAGTAATTCCAGCTTCTAAATCAGCTCTTTTTTCAATAATCTCTTGAGTATTTTGTGAAAATCTGTAGTCTTTAAAAACTAGAAATGTATATGTTAACATGAGCATAAAAATGGTAATACTAAAAAAACTAAAAAGTAATTGCAGCTCAGATGAAAAAACACTCTTTTTTCTTGGTTTTATATAACTATATTTCATTTTAAGTCTGCCTTTGCCAACTCACAAACTTCAGCACCTAAATCTAATTGTCTAATAAAAACATTCAAAAACATCTCTTCTTCTAAGTATCTTTTTAAATCCCCACTCACACTTATAGCATCTGCAACATAAACATTCTCTACAAATTTACTCTCATATTTATGATCTTTATAAAACCTATTTATAGAACTTTGAATCAGAGAATATCTTTGATAATCTTCATTGAAACCACTTACATCTTCAACAGAGGTTTCTTCATATTTATCTGAAAAATCTTCTTCATGTTCTGTTTCTGCAAATTCATCTATATCATCTAAAGTATCTAAATCTTCAATATCACCAAAATCATCTAGTCCTTCTATATCACTCATAGAATCCATGGCATCTACATCATCTAAATCTATGCTTCCATCTAAGTCAAGGTCTATATCATCATCACCAGACTCATCCATAAGCATCTCATCATGATCATCACCATGTTCCATATCAATATGATCACCATACAAAAGCCTAGAGTTATCAAACACACTAATAGTTATATAATTATCTTCTAAAAGGATATAAAGAGCTAAAGTGCTGTCTATCTTATCTTTAAAAAAGTGTGCCAAAACAGTAAATGGGGAAAAAATAAAATCTACACCTATATCAGCGTAATTATATTTTATGATATCTAGGTTTGATTTAGAAGTAAAATAAGTCCACTCATTTGAATGGCAGATATATTTTGATGATGTCATATCGTTAAATCTGGACATCTCTTTACTTGAACAGGTTGGAATTGCACCTTGTGCATCTGAAGTATCTAAAATTGAAATATAATGAAATGGAGATTCTGAGGTAAAAGAATTTATATATTCACACATTTTATTACTGAGTTCAGTAGTGTTAAAAGTCTCTGAGTCACTTTTAAGAACAGCTTTTTTACTGCACTCTTCTATATATACTATACTTTGCGAACGCTGAACAACAATATTGACAAATACTTTATGATATAAAGCTTCAAAAAGCTTAGCCATCACTGCTCATCTCCACAAAGGGGATGTGCTTTGTTATAGTTCTGTTGTTTCAATGCACTACCTAATTTTGTATATATTTGTGTTGTTGCCATACTTGAATGACCAAGTAGTTCACTTACGTCAGCTATTGGAGCACTACTGTTAAGAAGTGCTGTTGCATAAGAGTGACGAAGCTGATGAGGCGTGACTTTTAGTCCTACTCTTTTAAAGACTTTATTAACTGTATATCTTAGACTGTTTTCGCTTAATCTTTCATCATTTGCTTCAAAAAGAAATATCTTTGGAGAATTATTTGACAAATATTCATCTATTATTGCTCTTGTAGTATTTAAGAGTGGTACATCTCTATGTTTGTTTCCCTTACCTAAAACTCTAACCCACTCATCAGAGATGTCACTTAATTTTAAAGATGAAAGCTCCGAAATTCTTAAACCTAAAGTATATAACATAGTTACAAGCAACTTCTCGTAAAACTCTGAATGCTCAAGTGCTTCAAGTATATGTTTATGAGATATTGGTTTAGGAAGTGTTTTAGCAACCTTCACACTTTCATCTGCTTTTAAAGATGCTTTCATTTGATTATCATTTAAAAACTTTACAAAAGTTCTAATTGCACTTAGTTTTTTACTTATTGTTTTTGGATTTAGTTGCGAAATTTTTATACGATAAGGCATTAAATTAATCGTAATCTGATTTTCTTCTTCTAGTATTTCTACATATTCTAAAGCTTCTATTATCGCTTCATCGTAGCTTTTGATGGTTAGATCAGAATAACCTCTGAATTTTTCTAAAGATTGTAAAAAATCTACTTTTTTGCTATTTATTAACTTTTTCAAGTAGTTTCTCAAAATTATCGTGATATCTTGCTGCATCATCAACTAAGTCACGCTCAGTTATAACACTTGGAGCAAGTTTTATGTATGAACCTATCATAATGTGACACATAGTTCTTATCTTAGCCTTATCAGCGTCTGAAATAGTATCGTGGGTAGCTATTTGATTTATATCATTCATATATTTTTTAGCTTCATCATTATATGCAACATATTTTAATGAGGTAATTGACTGAGCCATAATTGTTGATGCCATACGATTGTACAGATCAATACTAAATGCTTCTTTTGCAAGACTAAGAGCTAATTTATAATCACCTATTTCATAGTAATATTTTGCTTTTAGTGATTTTTCATAAGATGGATTTATTAAAAAATATCCACCCATTGTGACTAACATTAAAAAAGCTATACTTGGAATCAATACTCTAGATCTCATAATCGTCTAACCTCTCTTTTAACAAAGTTCTTGCATCTTCAAAAGACATATCACTTATGTCTAAAGGCTCAGTTGCATAAAAATGAATTGTACCGAAAGGTTTTGGAACAATAAATTTATCCCAACTATTTAGTTGCCAAAATTTTGTAGGTCTTGTTCTAAGCAACATTACTTTTGCTTTAGTTTTTTGAGCTATAACTATTATACCATCAGCAACTTCATGTCGCGGACCTTTTGGCCCATCTGGCGTAATACCTATGTCATATCCTGTTTTGATGCTCTTCATCGCCTGAATAAGGACTCTAGCTGCATTTTTATTTGAAGAACCCGCGATAGTATCTAAACCAAAATATTTTACAGTTTTTGAAATCAGTAAACCATCAAAGTGAGGTGATATTAGAACATTAGCATGTGGTATTTTTCTGTAACGAAAGTATACATAAGGAAGCATCAAAAGTTCACCATGCCAACAAGCAAATATAGTTGGTTTATCTTCTATATTTTCTGGGGCATGATATACTTTTTTGTTAGTGAGATAAAGGATTCTAATAAAAAGAGATGCAATAAAGGGTAGAAAAAGTAGAGCAAGATAACGAAAAATCTTCTTACGCAACTACTTCACCTGTTAAAATTGTTCTTCCAATAGAAGTTATCTTAACATTTCTAAATTGACCTAAAAGCTCATCAGAACCTTTTACTTTTATAACTATATTATTATCACTTCTACCACTTATATAGTAGTCTTTTATAAGCTCTTCAAAGTAAACTCTATAAGTCTTACCAAGTGATGTAGCATTTATTTCATCTACAATTTCAGTGTTAAGAGTTTGAAGCCTTGTAAGTCTATCAGACGCAATTTCTTCATCAATAGTGTTTGTAAAAAACTCAGCTTCTGTCTCAGGACGAGCTGAATATTTAAAAGAAAAGATTTGGTTAAATCTAACTTTTTTCATAACATCTATAGAATCTTCAAAATCCTCATCACTCTCACCTGGAAAAGCAACGATAATATCAGTAGATATACTAACTTTTGGACACTCTGCGCGAAGTTTTTCTACACGATTTAAGAACCACTCTTTAGAGTAACCTCTTTTCATATCTTTTAAAACTTTTGTTGAACCACTTTGAAGTGGCATATGCATTGATTTACATATTTTTGGGTTACTCGCAAACTCTTCAATAAACTCATCATCCATATGAAAAGGATGAGGAGATGTGAAACGAATACGCTCTAAACCTTCGATTTTAGAAAGTCTTCTAAGTAGTTTTGCAAAGTTTACTTTTTCATGTTTACCAGAGAAACGTCGCCCATAGTTATTTACATTTTGTCCTAAAAGGAAAATCTCTTTTGCCCCATGTTTTACCGCTCTCTGGGCTTCATTTACTATAAGATTATCAGGTATGGATATTTCTTCACCACGAGTTTTTGGAACGATGCAGTAAGTACATGACTTATCACAACCCATAGAAATATTTATAAAAGCTTTGTACGGAGATGTTCTAAAATCTTCATATGCAAATTCACTCTCATCATAATTGATATCTATCTCTACCGCTTTATCTTTGTGTAAAATCTCTGTTATCTTAGATACATTTCTAGCACCTAAAACAAAATTCACATATGGAGCTCTTTTTATAATTTCTGCACCAAGATGCGAAGCTGTGCAACCACATACTCCTATCTTTGCAGAAGGTTTTTTCTTTTTGTTAAAAACACCAAGTTCTGAGAAAAGTTTAGAGACTGGTTTTTCTCTAACTGAGCATGTATTTATCAAAATAAGGTCAGCTTCTCTAAAGTCATCAATAGCTTCATAACCCTCTTTCTCAGTCAACTGAGCAATCATATGCTCAGAGTCACGAGAGTTCATAGCACAACCTAGAGTCTCAATAAATAACTTTTTACTCATTTATTATCTCTAGCTAATAATGTGTACTTGGTACATATATTCACTGTCAGAAAGTCCAAACTTCACTTCACTCATATAGAAACTCTTACCTTTTTCTTCAAAATAATCTTGAAGTTCTAATAGGTCTTTGTGAGAGTTTTCTCTGTCGAAGTAAAAAATCATACTTCCTTCTTTTTCAACGATTGCTTCGATTTTTTCTAAATCAGCTTTTTTTGGCTTTGTTTCAATATCTGTTCTGGCAAATTTTAAATCCATAGTTTTTCCTTAATTTTTTCGTTAAATGAATGAGACGTCTTCATTTATGAGATTTTATTTTTACTATATAAAAGTCTTGCATTGTATACAAAATCTGCTAAAAGTCATATTAAAGTTAGTTTCGCTATAATTTCACACTTCATAAGAAATCCCAACAACTTTTACAACTGTTTTTTATGAGATTACCTTAAATAGGACAAATAATTATGGAAAAAATATTAGATATTGTAGATGCAATTGCACATGAAAAAGGTCTTCAACCAGAGAAAGTACTAGAGGCTCTTAAAACTGCTTTTGTTCAAACTGCTAAAAGAGTTATTGATAGAAATTTTGCTTTTGAAGCAAATATTGATCAAAATACAAAAAGTATAGAAATTGTTCAAACTATTACTGTAGTAGCAGATGAGGATGAAAAACTTCAAGATGAAGAAGTAGCTCCTGCTTATATATCTATTACAGATGCTAGAGAGTATGATGACCAAGTAGAACTTGATGATCAGTTACAAATTCCTCATGATTTAGAAGAATATGGAAGAACAGGTGCTTCTCAACTTCATAGAGAAATAGAATTTCATATTCAAAGATTAGTTGAAGATGAACTTTTCAACAAATATAAGTCAAAGATAGGAACACTTGTAACAGGTCGTGTTACTAGTGTTGACTCTCATAATGCTACATATATAGAAGTAGATGAAGTTCGTGCTGTATTACCAATGAAAAGCCGTATTAAAGGTGAAATATTTGTAAAAGGCGATCATTTAAAAGCTGTAGTTCGTCGTGTAAATATGGACAAAGAAAATGGTATTCAAATAGAACTTTCACGTACATCACCTAAATTTTTAGAAGAACTTTTAGCTCTAGAAGTTCCAGAAATTGGAGATGGTACTGTTATTGTTGAAAGAAGTGCTCGTATTCCTGGAGAGAGAGCTAAAATTGCTCTTTTAAGTACTCATCCTCAAGTAGATGCCGTTGGTGCAACAGTTGGTGTTAAAGGTGTTCGTATTAATGCTGTTAGCCAAGAGCTAATCGGTGAAAATATTGACTGTGTAGAGTACACAACTATTCCAGAACTTTTTATATCTCGTGTTATGAGTCCTGCTATTATTTCTCATGTTGAGATTGTAAAAAATGAAGATGGAGATGCTGAAAAAGCTATCATCACTCTTCCAATCGATCAAAAATCTAAAGCAATCGGTAAAAGCGGAATAAATATTCGTCTTGCATCTATGCTTACAGGTTTAAATATAGAACTTGTTGAAAATGACACTGTTACTACAGAAGATGGTGAAATTGAAGAAGCTAAAGATGGTGTTGACGCTCTAGAGGCACTGTTTAATTAGTCCAAACAAAGGAACACAAATTCCTTTGTTGCGCTAAGTCCACTAAAGCTTTGCCTCTATCGAGGCAGAGTCTATCTTTTTATTGAATTTTATAAAACTTAATAGTACATGACGAGCAAAGAAACGCAGCAAATGCGTCACTATTTTAAGTTTTTTATCCGCGTTTCATGTAAGGGTTTAATTTTAATAGTACTAAATCTGCAATCATATTCCCCAATAACGTTAAAAAAGAAGTTATCATTAAAGTACCCATTATTATCGGGTAATCTCTACTTAAAGCACTCATAAAAAATAGTTGTCCCATTCCTTCAATACCAAAAATAGACTCTAAAATAACACTCCCTCCAATTAGTCCAGGAAGAGAAAGACCCAGAAGTGTGATAATAGGAGGGAGAAGATTTGGAAATATATAATAACGAAGCAGTTTCTTTTTACTGAGTCCTCTTGAGAGTGCAAAATAGTAATAATCACTTTTTAGTATTTCTAAGGTTAAGGAACGAATATATATTATCATACTTCCTAGTCCAACAAATATCATAACACCAATTGGTAAAACAAGATGCCAAGCCATATCTGTATAGTATGCAAAACCTATTTTTTCTTCAATAGAGTGAAGACCTGCTATTGGGAAAAGACCTAAATTAAGAGATAAAAAGATTATAAATAGAAGTGCTAGATAAAAAGATGGCATAGAAAAAGATATTAGAGATATTTGACGAATAATATAGTCGGTTTTTTTCTCATACTCTAGGGCTGCTTTAACACCTAAATATAATGAAAGTGCAAAAACTACTATAAGTGCTGTTATATTCATAATTAGTGTAATAGGAAGACGTTTTAGTATCTCTGCGCTGACATCTTGCCCACTCACAAAAGAAATTCCAAAGTTTAAAGTTAGAATATTCTTTACCCAGTCAGCATATTGGCCAAGAAGAGATTTATCAAGCCCATAAACAGCTTTTAACTGCTCTATTGCTTCTTTAGTCATATTAGGATTTAATTCACCAGCGGCAAAAAAACTATTTGGCGCTGCATGAATTGCTAAAAAGGATATAACTGATATAAGAAACAACATAAAAAAAAGATAAAAAAGTTTTTTTGATAGTATTAACATAAGAAAGATTATATCGAAATTCAACTCCCTAAAACAGGAAAAAGGGAGTTAAATATTTTTAAAATGAGTAAGTAGCAGTTAGTGAATATTTATTTATCTTGTGCACCTACATTTACATATAATGCACCTAAAGTCAACTCATCATTAATAGCATAATCAGCAGTAACATTAAGTTCAGTTTCTGTATTTGAAG
>NZ_JADGFC010000199.1 GCF_016744025.1 Sulfurimonas sp. | reverse complement strand
TATTCATCAAAAAGAAGACCCGAACAACTCCAAGAAATTATCTTCAAAAAGTATATTTACAAGAGACAAACACTCAGTGATTTAGCAGAAGAATATTAATTAAGTCCCATTAGTATTATTGATGAATCTATTAACTTGGGAAATATAGGTATTGCTTTAAAACAGTCCGTTGGAGACAGAGATGAGATGCCAATTGTACTGCACAATCAAGCACTAAACATTTTAAGCAAAATGCTTTACTCTAAAATAGATGAACAAGAGTGTAAAAATATTATCTCTATTACATCTGAGGCAATATCTATTTTAAAAGAAACAAATTCTAGTAAAAAACTTGACATACTAATTATAGAAAACATAATTGCTAAAGCATTACTAGAAAAAGAGTACGGTGATTTAGAAAAAAAGTTACAAATACATATCTCAAATCTTAATAAAAATGAATTTGAGCAGATATCCGCCATATATAAAAGAAGCCTTTGTATCTCCTAATACTTAAGAAGGGATTAGCTAGAATACGCAAAACTATTTTAGGAACTCACCAGATGCAATTTTCTTCACTTAAACTCTCTTCTTCTATACAAAAAGCCCTTAGTAAAAACAACTTTATAGATGCAACGCCTATTCAAGAACAAGTTATTCCTCATGTGCTTGAAGGTGTCGATGTTATGGCAAGAGCTAAAACGGGAAGTGGAAAGAGTGCGAGTTATGTTTTACCTATCTTAGAACTTTTACTTCAACGTAGAGGCGAGGGAAAGGCAAAGATAAAAGTGCTTGTGTTGACTCCTACTAGAGAGTTGACTCTTCAGATTGCTAAAACTTTTGAGACATTTGCTGAGTTTATACAAAATACTCCCAAGGTTGTAAGTCTTATCGGTGGTGAAGGTATTGGTGACCAACTCTTTGATATCCAACAAGGTTGTGAAATTCTTGTAGCTACTTCGGGAAGATTTCTTGATGTACTTAGTAAAAAGCAGATGAATCTCTCGCATCTAGAGTTTTTAGTGCTTGATGAAGCAGACAAGATGCTAAACCTTGGATTTGCTGGGGAACTTGACCTTATACTTGAAGCCATTCCAGCCAAACGTCAAAACCTTCTATTTTCAGCTACCTACCCAGAGAAGATTTTAAACATTGCATCTAAAATAACTAAAGACCCTGTTGAAGTTAGCATTGAAGAAGATGTACCAACAGTTGAGACTATCACTCAAAGAGTTATAGAAGTAGATGTTAACAATCGTGGTGCACTTCTTAAGCATCTAATGAAGACACTAAAACTAAAAAATGTACTAGTATTTATGGCAAATAAAAGAGCAACTGATAACATCGCTTTTAAGTTTAGAAAACAAGGTTTTGCGGCAGAATCATTTCACGGTGATTTAACTCAAGAAGATAGAACTTTTACACTAAATGAGTTTAAAGATGCAAAGATAAAGATTTTATTTGCAACTGACATAGCGGCTCGTGGTTTAGATATAGATAATATTGAGTGTGTTATAAACTTTGACCTACCTCGCTCTCCAACTGACTATATTCATCGCATAGGAAGAACTGCAAGAGCTGGAAAGTCAGGACTTGCTATCTCATTTATATCTCATGAAGACCAAGCTCACTTTGAAGTAATAGAGAAAAAATGTAAGGTAAAGATAGATAGAGAACAGATAGAAGGCTTTGAACTAACAGGCGAAGCTCCTAAAAAAGAAAAAGGCCCTGCTCCAGTAAAAGGTAAAGGCAAAAGTAAAAAAGACAAACTTAGGGAAAAAGCTCTTCAGAGTGAAAAGTAATACTTTAAAAGTTATATTTTTGATTTTTCAAGGAATTAACAAAAAATGAATAACACCAATAAGACGCAAGAATGGGAACCTACATCAGAAGAATGGAATTATGATGCAAGAAGATTAAAAAAATCATATCAACACATGAATATTGTAAGTAGTGATTTTCCCAACTATAAATCCATACCAAAACTAATTAATTGTCACCTTGTGACTGTTTCTATTTGTAATAAAATTAGATTAATTCAAAAAAAACTAGATATTATTATTACACTACACACTAAATCAATAGTTATTAATCCATTATCTCACCCATTTATAGATGGTCCGAAAAATGTCATGTTGCCCTACGCATCGAACCCATCTTTAATTCATGAGTACAAATTAGAAATAGAATCAATGGTATACATAATGAGACGAGTTTTAGATTCACTAGTGCAATTATCATATGTAGTTACAAATTATAACGACATTCAAGAGAGTAGAATCATTGCCTACAATGAAATAGGTCGATTCTCTGACTTAATGAATGTAAAAATTGAGATTGACAAAATAATTATAGGTAATGATATATATAAAAGCGACGAGACAAAATTTCTTAAAACTATAAATCATTTATTTAATAGTTTTAAACATTCACTTATACATGATGAATCATATAATCAAGTTTGTAATGAAACTCCAAGTGTAGTTTCATATCAAGCAAAACAAAATAATCATAATAAGACTATAATTATTCATAACCATAATATTCATCATTTAGTTATGGGTTTTCAAGATACTGTTTTAAGAATAATTGATAATCAAAAATTATATATACTAAACAATTAATAAATGAGAAGTGAAGTCATAGATGCTTCTAGTTTTAGCATTTTGAGATTACTATCCAAATAGTGATTCTTTCATAACATTGCAACTAAAAATAGCAATCTTGGAGTAGTTTTATATTTTTGATTACTTTATAATTTCCCTACAAAGATTTTAAAAAGAGAAAAGATGAAAAAAACAACAAAAGATGACTACATTCAAAGTGTATATAAAGTTATTTCTTATATTGAACAAAACTACAATGATGAGTTGACTCTTGAAGAGTTATCCAAGGTTGCAGGTTTTTCAAAATACCATTTTCATAGAATTTTCAAATCTATTATCGGTGAAAGTATGGGTGAATATATTAGGCGAGTAAGACTTTCAAACACAACATTAAAGTTTAAAACAAATCAAAAAATCACTCACATTGCCATCAATAGTGGATACGAAACTAATTCCTCTTTTTCAAAAGCTTTTAAAAAGTATTTTGGGATAAGTCCAAAAGACTTTTCTACAAATGCAAAAATAAAAAAAGGAAATAAGATGTTAGAACCAAAAATAGTTGAGATTGAAGATATTGATATTTTAGACTTAATTAAAAAAACGGGGGTTTAAAAACTCTCTTTTTTTGATAATTGACCAAATAATAATCTACTAAATTTAACTTCAAGCTTTTACTCAAAC
>NZ_JADGFC010000045.1 GCF_016744025.1 Sulfurimonas sp. | reverse complement strand
TACAAAACTCCGTATGAAGTGTTTTTCAGTGAAATGAGTAAAAGATTAGCTAGCTAATTTAGGTGGAAATTGCACTTGTTGTTGGAATTGGCGATTTTAAATACTATGTATGAATTATATGATAAAGATATGAATTTTTAGATTTGAATAACTGCCATGGAAAATTTAGCACTGTTGTAAAAGCATTATAGTAATTTGAAAGTTAGCTATTTTATATGAGGTTTATTAAAATTAAGAAAAATATATATGGTGGTTTTGGAGAGATTCGAACTCTCGGTAGGAAAACCTACACAACCTTTCCAAGGTTGCACCATCGGCCACTCGGACACAAAACCATTATTGTATTTGTAGCTTGTGATTTTACCTTATCATTCTTAAAAATACTCTAAGCATTAATATTTCACCTTAAATTTAACATAATTAAGATAATATTCCATTATAATTAAATAAAGGGTTTTAGTGTTAAGTATTGCTTCATTTTTTAAACTGTTAAAAGAATCATTTAGAGATCTAATGCCTATTATTTTAGTCATTATGTTCTTTCAATTAGTAATCATTCAGACCGTGCCAGATAATTGGTTAAGCACTACAATAGGCTTAGCAATAGTTGGTGTTGGTTTAGCTATATTTTTACTTGGTCTTGAAGTTGGAATATTCCCAGTTGGAGAAGGCTTAGCAAGTGATTTTGCTCATAAAGGTTCAACTGGTTGGATTGTTCTTTTTGCTTTTATGATTGGTTTTGGTACTACTGTAGCTGAACCAGCTCTGCTCGTTATCGCCGATAAAGCAGCTGGAATAAGTTCTGGAAGAATAGATGCATTTGTCCTTAGAATGGTTGTTGCATTTTCTGTTGGTTTTGCAATTGTTTTAGGTGTTTGGAGGATTATAAAAGGTCATCCTATTCACTATTACATTATTACTGGTTATGTTTTAGTTGTAGCTGCAACTGCATTTTCACCAAAAGAGATTGTTGGTTTAGCATTTGACCTTGGTGGAGTAACAACTTCCACGGTTACTGTTCCTCTTGTCGCAGCCTTAGGTATTGGTCTAGCATCTACTATTAAGGGAAGAAATCCTGTTCTAGATGGTTTTGGTCTTATTGCCTTTGCTTCACTTACTCCTATGATTTTTGTTCAATTTTACGGTATTTATGTGTATCAATTTGTAGAAGCGGCTGCTAATATTTCACCTATTATTGAACATACCGCAGAAACTGCTGCTGCATTTGATTTTAACTTACTATCAATGTTAAAAGGTCTACTAAGTGTTACAACAGATGTTCTACCTATCTTAGCAGTTATACTCTTTTTCCAATATGTAATAATCAAAAAGCCTATTAGCAATCTTAAAGAAGTACTTATAGGTTTTGGGCTTGTTATTATTGGACTAGATGCTTTTATAATTGGTTTAGAAATGGGTCTTTTCTCACTTGGTGAGTCAATGGCCTTACAGTTAACTCAAAATGATAATAACACCATTATCTATTCTTTTGCTTTTGCTATAGGTTTTTCTACAACTATGGCTGAGCCTTCACTTACAGCAATTGCTAAAAAAGCAAAAGAAATTAGTGATGGAAAGATAAATGACTTTGTACTTCGTCTTTTTGTTGCCCTTGGTGTTGCAATTGGTATTGCTCTTGGTGCTTTTAGAATTGTAAATGGTGGAGAAATTGTTTATTATATTGTGGTTGGTTATATGATTGTTATTGCACTTACATTTATAGCTCCAAAATATATCATCCCTATTGCATATGATAGTGGTGGGGTTACAACTTCAACTGTAACTGTACCTCTTGTGGCTGCTCTTGGTCTTGGACTAGCTACTAATATTCCAGGACGTGATCCACTAATAGATGGTTTTGGTCTTATAGCTTTTGCTTCACTATTTCCGATGATCACAGTTATGGCATACGGTGTTATCACTGAGAGAATGGGTATTAAAGGCGAGCATGAGCTTGAAGAGTTACATATGAATGAGCTACGTCAAGCAATTGAGCAAGCTAATGATATGGGACTCTCAACTGTACAGATTCAAGGAACAGGTAAGAGACACTCATACAAAATGCCTTTCTCAGCTGTTCATGTTATTGTACCTAGAAAAGATCAGGATAATGCGCTTATTGCAGCTCGTGATGCAGGTGCAGGTGGTGTAACTATTACAGATGCTCATGGTATGGGTCTAGAGGAGATGGATAACTTCTATAACCGTCTTCACAGTGATCCTACAGATGTAGACCTGATGTTTATAGTTCCAACGAAAAAAGTTGATAAAATTATCTATAACGTTATGCATAAACTTGATATTGTAGATTTAGGTGAAGGTATATCTTACTCTTATCCAATCTCACATCTTAAAGGCTTAACGCTTAAGAGTAGTGACTTATAAGAATATAATTTGACTACTAGTGAATAATATCACTGTAGTCAAACTTTGCAGGATTGATATAAAACTTTTTACCAACTGTAACTATTCTGCTATCTTTTTTAGAAACTTTTTTAACTCTATCTTTTATTTTTTGACTCTTTTTATCAGAATACTTTGTATCTTTTAAATACTTTTTTAAAGATATCAAATCATTTGACTCTTCTTCAGACTCAATTTCAGCTTCAACAAGTTCTTCACTCTCCAGCACTAACTCAGCACTTGGAGAATTTAATAAAAACTTAGAAGATATAGCATTTAGTATATTTTTTAACTGTTCATCTTTATCTTTATAGATATTTTCTATTCTAATTCTTTCTTCAATTAAAATTTGCTCTTTTTGCTCTCTAAGAGTTTTTGTCTCACCTTCGAGCTTGTCAACTTTTTGTTGAAGTCTTTCATTTTGTTCTTCTAAGAGTTTGTAGTATCTAGAATCAGCTTCATGCATAACTCTAGTGTTAGTTCTTTTTGTAGATGGTTTGTTAGTAGATGCACCATCCTCTTTTAAAAGTACATACTTTACACCATCTTCAATCACACTCTCTAAAGAACCTCTTCTAATACGGTTGTGAATTGCTTCTTTAGATACTCCGAGTTTTAATGCTGCATCTGCGATATTCATTTTAGACATTTCTAAATCCCTATCTCATATTTTCAAAAACTAAAGGAGCTTCCCACTCACCTGAACGAATCTCTTGCATAACCTTTTGTAAGTCATCAAGCTTTGCACCCTTGACTCTTATAGCATCACCTTCTATCTGGGCATTTACTTTAAGCTTCATTTTTTTTATCTCAGCAGTTATTTTTTTAGCCTCTTTTGACTCAATATAATCAACAACTTTAAAAGTCATTTTTCTATTGTTTCCAGATGAATCTTCTACACGAAGTTCTTCAAGAACTTTTGATGATAGACCTTGTTTTAAAAACTTCGCAACTACTATATCTTTTAGAGCATCAATTTTATTATCACTAGAAGCGATTAAAACTAAAAGTTTTTCTTTTTCTTTAAAGCTAACTTCATATGTTGTTCCTTTAAAGTCGTAACGATTAGCTACTTCTCTATCAACCATGTTTATAGCATTTTTAAAGTTTTGAATATCTATTTTTGCACTTATGTCAAATGAATGTTCTTTCGCCATTTTAAACCCTTTAAAATTATTATGTCGATTATAACATATTTATAACATTGTTATAAGTTAGAAACTAGGACTTCCATCAATAGAAGTGCCAAATCCTCCGCCAAAAGAAGCAGCAAAGTTAGGGTCACTGTATCCTAAGATTGCAGATTTTGAGCGTAATTTTTCTATATCTGCTTTACTAGATATATCTTGAGGACAGACTAAAGTACATTCGTTACATAGGGTACAATCCCAGATGCCACTAGTTTGGATAACTTCAATCTTTTCATTAGCGTTTTGTTCTCTAACATCGCTAACATATCTCCAAACTCGTGTTAATGAGAATGGTCCAATAAACTCTTCATTCACGGCATATACAGGACAAGCACTGTAACATGCTCCACACAAAATACAGTTACTTTGTATTTCATTTATCTTTTCATTCTCTTTTGAAAGTGTTATTGATGGATTAAGTGTATGTAGCCAAGCCTTTGCTTTTTCATTGAATGAAAGGGCTTTATCCATATCTACAACAAGATCACGAATAATGGGAACGTTTTTTAGTGGTTGGATAAAATCACCATCTTGAACCTTATATACACATGCTAAAATTTCTCTACCATTTACTCTCATAGAACAGCTTCCACAAACACTGCTTTTACAGCCACTTGAATAAGTAAGCGTTGCATCTTGAGTTATTTTTATCATCTGTAAAATATTTAAAAGAGTAGAGTCTTGTATGTCTACTTCATACTCTACAATACTCTCTCTTTGAATTTTAATTTTCATGAAACAACTCCATCTTTATCTACGATTGTATGCATCTTAAACTTCTCATCTTCATTTGGATAATCTTCTCTAAAGTGAGAACCTCTACTCTCATTTCTTGCAATAGCTCCCTTTAAAACAAGCCTACTTATTTCTAACATGTTTTTAAATTCTAAAAACTCTATAAGATTTGTGTTATATATTTTTGATTTATCACTAACACCCATAAGATGCACTTTGCTTAGTAAATCTTTGACATGTATTAGGGATGATTCAAGACTCTCTTTTTTTCTTGAGATTCCAACTTTTGTGTAAAACATATCTCCAAGTTCTTCTCTTATCTTATAAAAATCTATTTCATTGCTAAAGGCTCTAACTTTAGATATAAAGTTTTTATCAATACTTAACTGAGTAGCGTCATCTAGACTCTTATCAAAATTTTTAGCGTATAGAGCAGCATTTACTCCAGCTTGTTTACCAAAAACTACAAGTTCTAAAAGAGAGTTGCCTCCAAGTCTATTAGCTCCATGAACTCTATGATTGGCACATTCACCAGCAGCATAAAGCCCTTTTATTCTTGTTGATGAATTTTTATCTACTTCAATTCCACCCATTGTATAGTGAGCAACAGGTTTTATTGGGATAAGATCATAAACCGGATCAACATTCTCATATAGTTTTGCAAGCTTTCTCTCTTGGGGAAGTTCTTCATTGATAAACTCTTCTCCAAGATGTCTAATATCTAAAAAAATATCTTCACTACGAAGGATCTCATCATTAATAGCACGAGCTACTTCATCTCGAGGAAGAAGTTCATTTACAAACCTTTCACCCTTAGAGTTTAAAAGAAACCCGCCTGCACCTCTAGCACTCTCTGATATTAGTACAGATGAGTTTTTAAGTGCTGTTGGGTGAAACTGAATAAACTCCATGTCACTTACTCTAGCTCCTCCGCGGATTGCTGCGGCTAGTCCATCGCCAGTTGTTGAATTGGAGTTTGTAGAATACTTATCATAGATGCGGCTGTAACCACCAGTTGCAATGATAAGAGATGAGCTCTCATATCTTTGTACTTCACCTGTTCTTATATCTAGTACAATAGCTCCATATACGCGATCATCTTCTACAATATAATCTAAGAGATATTTTTCATTTAGTATCTCAATACCAAGACTTAGACATTTGTCATAAAGAGTATGCAGAATTTTAAGACCGGTATAGTCTTGTGCATAACAAGCACAAGCTGCTGAGGCACCACCAAGCTTTCTTTGAGCTATCTTTGACTCTTTTGTACGAGAAAAACATACACCAATGCTATCAAGCCACTCTATAGCCTTAGGAGCGCTTTGACATAAAAAATTAACTGCTTCTTCATTTGCAATACCGTGAGCAGATTTTAAAGTGTTTTTAATATGTGCTTCAATACTATCTTCACCAGCATTGCTAAGAGCTGCATTTATACCACCTTGAGCCATACTTGTTTGACTTCTTGTCGGGTACTCTTTTGTTATAACTCTTACTTTCGCACCACTTTCATGAGCACTGATTGCAGCTACTAAACCTGCACCTCCTGCTCCAATGATTAAAACATCACTTTTCATCTGTTTCCTCTATCCCAATTTTTATAATAAAGACTACTCCATCTTTAATATTTTTAACCCTGACGCTACCATTATGATAATCTTCTAAAATCTTTTTAGACATATAAAGACCTAATCCTGTTCCATTTTTTTCCAGTTTTGTAGAAAAGTATGGGTCAAATATTTTACTAATTATATTCTCTTCAATCCCACCAGCATTATCGCTTATTTCTACAATAGAGTAAGCACCTTCATCATAACTCTTAAGGTTTATTAATCCATTTACAATACTTTTGTTGATTAACTGGTCTTTTGCATTACTTAAAATATTTAATACTACTTGCATAAACTCATTTTCATGTAATTTTATTGATGCTTTAGAATTTAAATCAAGATTTAGTGTTATGTGATTAACACTAATACTCTCTTCTACAAGATTACATGCCTTCATAATTGCACCATCTAAAAGCATTACCTTTGACTTTTTATTTGGCTTATAAAAATCACTGAAATCTGAAATAATCTGACTTAAATTTTGTGTATTTGCACCTATTTTATTAAGCTTTTTATTTAAAAACTCTAGAAATTCTTGTCTTTGATTTTTATCGTTGAAGTCATATTTTTCAAGTTCTATAGCCATTCTGATAGATATTTGCATTGCAGATATCGAACTAAGAGGCTGTTTCCACTGATGAGCGATCATACTTAGCATCTCACCCATCTGAGCTAAACGAGACTGTTGTAAAAGAAAAGCATCTTTTTTTACTATTTCACTAACTGCATCTTCTACTTTAGATTCTAGTGATATATTTAATTCTACAAGCTCTCTTTGTAGTTTCTCCAACTCTTTATTTTTCTTATTTAATAAATACTGTCTATATAAAAATACTATTCCTATAACCAAAACAAAGATTAAAACATTTTTTATATACTCAAAATAATTACCATTAGTATAATTAATTGACACCCACTCATTTAAAACTTTTTGAATATCTTGAGGTTTTATACTCTTTGCGACTTTTTCAAATATTTCAAATAGTATTTCATCATCTGCTCTAACACCAAAACTAATCTTTATGCTATCTTCAAATTGTCCTGAGATTTTTAAATTTACTTTTGAGTATTGTTGCATATAATATGCAGATGTCATCATAGAATCGATATGACCATAATACTTACCATTTTCAACGCCCAAAAATCCTTCTTTCCTAGAAGAAACAAGATTAAGTTTTATCTCTGGATATTTTTTACGTAAAGTCTCAATAAATGAATAACCTTTAACTATTGAAAACTCTTTATCTAAAACAGTATTTACATCTAAGATATAGTTCTTTGAATTATCTGTTACAACAACTAAAGATTCTTCAAAATATGGTGTTGTAAATTTTATATACTTTTTTCTTAATGGGGTGCTTTCAATAATTGGAAATAAATCACACTCTCCATTTTTAGCTTTTTGAAGAGACTCTTTCCATGACTTAGTATTGACAAGTTTAAAAGTAGTAGATATTTTCTTCTCTACAATTTTTAGCGTTCCTGCCCCTATTCCTACAAATTTTCCATCTTCTATTGCACTATATGGTAAAAATGATGGTATTACACAAATACTTATCTCTTTTTTACTTTTTAAATAATTTAGTTCTTTTGTTGTTATTATGCTTGAAGGACTTTTAAATATAAAATCTTGCACATCAAGAGAATTTTTTGCAAGTCCCATAATTTTATAGACATCAAATATTCTTAATACTTTTTTTTCGCTGATTTCTCCAAGTTTAATATTTTGAGAAAAAGCCAGTTTTTTTAACTCTTTAGCTTCAAAAAAAAGCGCTTCAATACTCTTGTTTTGAGAGTTATATTTTTCATGTATTAACTTCACAGTTTCATCTATGTTATCAAATGCATACTGCCATCCTTTAAGAGAGGATTTTCTAAAGATATCTACTCTTTTAGGATTATCATGGACTTCTTTATCTGAAGTGAAAAGTAGGTCACTATAAAAATCAAAGCCTTCATTTTTTGGAAAAAAAAGCTTATATGGGATTCCTTTTTTTTCTAAAAGGAATGGTTCATTTGAAGTATAACCGGCGTAAAGATCAACTCTTCCATCTAATAGCTCTTCAAAGTCAAAAGTATGTTCTTTAAATATTATCTGGCTTTCATCAGCACCATTTGACATTATCATAGCGTTGATAGATGCAGTATTCATGGCATTTTTTGTAAGCATGATTTTTCTATTGGCAAAATCCTTTACACTGCTTATATTTGAGGATGCTAGACTTACTAAGGTAAGTGGAGATGATTGAAATATTGCAGAAATAAGAACTACTTTTTTACCTTCTGAATGAAACTTAATCAAACTAGAGCGTCCAACTCCAAAAGTTGCTCTTGCACTTAAAACTTCTTCAACTGTATCCATCTCATATTTAAACTTTTTAATATCTACATCTAAACCTGCTTCTTCGTAAAAACCTTTTTCCTTTGCCATATAATATCCGGCAAATTGAAACTGGTCTAACCACATAAGTTGTAAGGAAACCTTATCTAAAGACTTCTGCTGTGCAGGTAGTGAAGATATAATAAATACTAATAATATAAGCGTTTTCATAATATTAATTATACCACAAGAGCCAAAAAGTAATATCTTGCGATTCTAAGAGTTCCTGCAACTATAACAAACCAAACAAACTTTAGTCTTAAAACACCTGCAACAAGTGTTAGTGGATCACCAATGATAGGTAACCAAGTAAGAAGAAGTATAAAGTAACCATGTTTATGTCCATATTCTAAACTCTTAGCACCGATTTTTGAAGATTTTAATTTTGTTTTTGTTTTTTCGTAGAGCCAATATCCAAGCCAATAATTTAATATTATGGCTAAAACATTTCCACTAGATGCAAGGAGCATTGAATCTAAGATAGGCATGCCGCTTGTCAAAGCAGCAATAAATGCTACTTCAGATGAAAAAGGAAAGATTGTTGCTGCTAAAAAGGCAGAGAGAAAAAGTGCTAACTCAGCGATTTCATCTCCTTTTTAAGAACATTTAAGAATTTATAGATTTAATATTTTGAGCTACAGATGCTATAAGAGTATCTCTTGCTTCAACAGATGCCCAAGCAATGTGAGGAGTTATATATAGATTTTCTTTATTTTTTACACAAGAGAGTGGATGATTTTCAAGCATTGGTTCGCGAGTTAAAACATCAAGACCAAAAGATATATTTTTCTCATCTATTATCTTTGCAACAGCCTCTTCATTGATTATACCACCGCGTCCTAGGTTAAGAACTATAGCTCCATCTCTACAAGTTAACAACTGTTCATAATCTAAAAGATTGTTTGTTTTATCATTAAGAGGTGCATGAATAGAGATAATATCACCACTTTTCAATAACTCATCTATTGTTACACTTTGGAAGTCTTCTTCTCTACTTACTCCACTTGTTGAATAGTAAAGAACTTCAGCTCCAAACGAAGATGCAATATTTGCAACACCACGACCAATTGAGCCAAGACCGATTATTCCCCACTTTTTGCCTTTAATCTCAAAAAATGATTTTGAAAGATCTGTAAAAACTGGACTCTTTGAGTATGCTCCACTTTCTACATATTCATCATAATATTTTGAATTTGCTATTAGATAAAAAAGCATTGAAAAAGTATGCTGTATAACTGAGTCTGTAGAATATCCAGCAACATTTTTTACTTCAATATTTCTTTTATTAGCAGCTTCAAGATCAACATTATTCATTCCTGTAGCAGCAATACAAATAAGTTTAAGACTTGGAGTATTTGCCATAAGCTCATCACTTATAACAACCTTGTTTGTTACGATAACATTTACATCTTTTATACGTTCTTCAACTTGATTTGCAGATGTAGTTTTATAAACTACAACTTCACCTAAAGAATCAAATATACTTAAGTCTGTATCTCCAAAAGTTAGTGCATCTAGTAAAACAATCTTCATTATGCGTCCTTCACTTTTTTTATAAGTTCACGTGATTTTTCTACTGCTTTTTCAACATCATCAAGAACAAGAGCAACTGCAAGTCTTCTTCCTTCGTGCGCCTCAGGTTTTGAGAAGACTCTTACAAATGAGTTGTCACTAAATAAAGAATCATCAATATCAACTACAGGAGCAAAGTTATGCTTAGTTGATTTAAATGCAGCAGATGCACCATCACCGTAAAAAGTAAAGCCTAAAGGTAGACCAAGAACAGCTCTTAGATGCAGAGCAAACTCACTTTGAGACTGAGTAATAAGAGTAACCATTCCCGTATCGTGTGGACGAGGACTTACTTCTGAAAAATAGACTTCGTCATCTTTTATGAAAAGCTCAACACCAAAAAGACCACGACCACCAAGACCATCAGTAATTATTTTAGCCATTTCTTGTGATTTTTGTTTTGCGACTGCACTCATCTGCATTGGTTGCCATGAAAATACATAATCACCATCTTTTTGCTCATGCCCGATAGGCTCACAAAAAACAGTCTCATTTCCGTTTCTAGCAGTTAACATTGTAATCTCATAATCAAAATCAACAAATGCCTCAACAATTAACTCACTAGCATCTCCACGAGCTTCTTTTGCAATTTCCCAAGACTTAGAAACATCTTCTTCACATTTTAGAACACTTTGACCATGACCTGAAGAGCTCATAACTGGTTTTATAACACAAGGATAACCCATGCGCTTAGATGCATCTCTGAGTCCATCTTCAGTAGTTACAAACTCATAAGGACCAGTTTTTAAACCAAGAACTTCTGCTGCAAATGTACGAATATTTTTTCTATTCATTGTCTTACTAACTGCCGCTGCATTTGGTATTACATTATAACCCTTATCTTCTGCTGCAAAAAGAGCATCTATAGATATAGCCTCAATTTCAGGAAGAATATAATCAGGTTTTTCTCTGTAAATAATTTCTAATAAAGCTTCTTTATCTTGCATATTTACAACATAAGAGCGGTGAGCAACGTGATGAGCCGGTGCATTTTGATATCTATCAACTGCTACGACTTCAAGACCTAGTCTTTGAGCTTCTATAGCCACTTCTTTACCTAGTTCGCCAGAACCTAGTAACATTACTTTTTTTGAGTTTGATTTAAGGGGAGCAGAGAATTGCATCTAATAATTCCTAATGTAAAAATATTAGGATAATTATATCGAAAAAATTATTTGTTGTTAGTGCTCCCACGCATTGCGTGAGAAGAAAAAAGTTATAAAAAACTTATATTAGTTTTTCAATCCAATTAGTGTTTGAAGAAGCTGATCAGAGGTTGTAATAATCTTACCATTGGCTTGATAACCTCTTTGAATAATGATTAGTTGAGTAAGCGCGCGTGAGAGGTCAACATTTGAAGCTTCAAGTGCGGCTGCCTGGATAAACCCACGACCTGCTGTTGCTGCTGTTCCAATAATAGGATCACCAGAGTTAGCAGATAGAGTATATACATTTCCTCCTTCTGCTGAAAGACCTTCATTATTCGTAAATTTTGCCATACCAATTTGAGCAAGACCAAAAGAACGACCGTTTGAGAATGAACCAACTAAAGTACCACTTTGATCGATTCTAATACCAACTAAATCTCCACCTGTAAAACCATCTTGAGAAATACCAGAAGTAGTAGATAGTGAATCAAAACTTGTCATTCCATCAAATGCATTTGCTGTGCCAAAACTAAAGTTTAACTGCTGATCAGGAGCTGAACCGTTATTTCCAGAAAAAGAAATATTTGGAGGGTTATAAGTTGCTAAAGAACCGTCATTATTAAAACGAACAGAACCTATTTTTTCATTAAACGGAGATGATGTATCTATAGTTGCAGGAGGTGGTACACTTACAACCATATCCCATGTACTACCAGTAGTTTTGTCTAGTGCTGTCTTTCTAAACTCCATTCTTACAGTATGTTTAGAACCAAGAGAATCAAAAAGGTCAATTGAGCTTGAGTGTGTAGCAGCATTAAAACTTTGTGAAAATGCCTTTCCTCCACTTGCCGCTGGTAGAACAGAGTTAAGAGCTTCCATACTTTTAGTAAAACGAGCATTGTTTGTTATACCCGGTTCAATGATAGCTGTCATTTTCAGGTTAATACCATAATCATTAGCCCCGCCACCAGGATTACTAAGTTCTATTTTACCCTGCTCGTTTACAATTACCTTAATATTATTGTCATCTGTCTCAATACCATCACCGTTCGTATCTCTAGCTTGTCTCTCTAATGAGTATCGTAAATCAGCTATTGTTTTAAACTTTTTATCTGAACCTGGAACAGTTACTGCCCCTGATGGATCATATTGATATTTATGTGCTGTAACAACACTATTAGCAACTGATAATCCTGTACCGGCGTCATTACCAATAATTTGAATATTATGTGATGAAGAAGTTCTTGAGTTATCATTTACCAAAGTCATCTGTTTTGTTTTTAAATCATACGAAGCCGAGATTCCAGTTATTGCTGATTGAGCATTTATTGCTGCAGCATATTTGTTACCATTAACATCTTGATTTCCTGTACTAACAGAACTAACATTAACTAAACTTCCATCATCCATTTTAAATTGAAGAGCTAAATCAGCAGTAGCTGAAACTGGAGTAGCAGCTGTTGTTTTTGAACTTTGAAATGAAGCCCAAACACCCTGATTTTTTTGAAGAGAAAAAGATTCACCTATCTCATTAAACATAATTCCTATATCGTCAGAAGCTACCGGATTTCCATTAGCATCTACTGCTGAATAGTTTGCCGGAAGTTCACCTGCTGGAATACTTGGAACAGTATAAGATGGAGAAAAACTATCCACTAATGGTCCTGAGTTAAGATTAGCTTTTAGTACAACTTCTTTAGTTGCATTAGCCGGAGTTGTTAATCCTGGAGGAATATTTATATCTGTAATAGGAGCAGTTGAATCAACTTTTCCAGTTACCGGATCTCTTAACCAACCCTGAGTAATAAATCCATTATTATCAACAAAGTTTCCACCTGCATCAAATTTAAAGTCACCAGCACGAGTGAATTTGTAAGTGTTACCACCATCAGGAGAAACGATAAAGAAACCGTCTCCTTGAATAGCAACATCTGTATTTTTATCTGAATTTTGGATAGAACCCTGTGAAAATATAGTTGTTTTAGAGCTTACAGTAGATCCAAGTCCAACTTGAACAGGGTTCTTACCACCAAGTGCGCCTTGAGGAGCAGTAGCAATAGCTTTTGTTTGAGCTAAAAGATCTGAAAAATTTGCACGAGAATATTTAAAACCTACAGTATTAACGTTTGATATATTATTTGACTCAATATCCATTGCTACTTGATGAGATTGTAAACCCGATACACCGGAAAAAAGTGATTTTAACATCTTATATCCTTTAATTTATTTCACAAATTCAAGGGAACCTCTTCCTCTTATTTATGAGAATATCACTAGGTTTTACTAGGCATAAAGCCCAAAACATTAGTGTTTTTTACTTAGTATAAATTAAATAGCATTTTTTGTTCCAACTTTATGAATTATTTTATGCATCCATTTGAAGAGCTTTTTGCATCATCTCATTTGCTGTACTAATAGATTTTGAGTTTGCATCATATGCTCTTTGTAAGATTATTAAGTCAGTTAATCCTGCAGGTAAATTTACATTTGAACTCTCAAGATTATAGTTAAGAATATTTGCACCGATGATATTTTCACCATTTTGATTTTGATAAAACATTGGTCTTCCACTATTACTACTCGCAGAAAACCTTGCTCCACTTGCACGATCAAGTCCTTGCTCGTTTCTAAAGTGAAAAATAGCAATCTTTCCTACACTAGTCTGCTGACCATTTGTAAATGTTGCAATAATTTCAGCATTTTTATTGATAGTATAACCTTCTAGGTCACCACCAATAGCTCCATCTGTTATATTTGAAGCAGAGATATTGAGATTATTAATAGAAACAAGGCCATCAAAGCCATTTCCAAGATCAATGTTTATTTCTGTTCCCTTATTATCAATAGTTTTTAATGTATTTGATATTAAAGAACCATCTGTATCAAATTTAACTATACCGGTCTTTGTCCCATATATTTCTTCACCGTTAAGACTTTGTATGCTAGCTTTTATATCCCACTGCATTCCAGATGCTGGTTGTTGTGCAGATTTTATAAAAGTAAGTTTTAAATGGTTTTTATTATTATCTTTGTCAACAACACTGGCACCAATAGTTCTAATCTCATCTTCCGTACCAAGATTACCAAGAAATTTGGCATTTTTTGTTGGTTCTGTGGGATAAGATAAGTCTTTTGGAAAACGCAGTTTTTCTTGAGAATCTATTCCACCTAATTTAACTTCTTCGACAATATCAGTAATTTTATTATCTTCACTAATGTTAGTACCCATAGTTCCTAAAACATAATGTCCATCTTGTGTAACAAGGTCATTCTCTCTATCGAATGTAAAATTACCTGCACGAGTATAAAGTGCTTCATTTTCACCTTGAATACCAAACCAACCCTCTCCTATTATTGCTAAGTCTGTACTTTTTTCAGAATGAAGCATAGTTCCAGTATCTTTGTTCATAGAAGTTGTTTGTATCTGAACACCATATCCAATACCATTATTACTTGTACCAGGAGCAGTTGTGTTTATAGAGGTTTCAAACATAGAAGCAAATTCTGGTTCATATGAGCGAAAACCAACTGTGGAAACATTTGATAGATTATCAGCTTTTAAATCTATTGCCGTTTGATTAGATTTTAATCCTGATAATCCAGTATAAAAAGCTTGAGTCATCATTTTATAGCCCTTTAATTTCTAGTACACTTCTGCGATCTTATCTAGTGGTACATAATTAGAACCAACTTTTAGATAAGTTTTACCCTGATCAAATTTAATTGACTCAATAGGATAAGCTCCAAATTTTGTATTTAATAGATCTCCAGCAGGATTAGTATATGAAGCTGTAACATCATATATACCACTATCAGCACTACCACCATCATTTAGTCTACCATCCCAGTCAAAGCGATAAACGCCTGCTTTGTTTGGTTCAATATCTATAGTGCTTATTGTATTTCCTGATGAGTCTTTAATCTCTAAAGATCCCTTAGAAACTTCTTGTGGGAAATACACTTCAAAAGTAGATTTGCCACCCTCATCATAAGTTATAGAATTACTACCTAAATCTGCTGTTTTTCCAATTGCTGCTACAGTGGAAAACTGTTGTGAGGAGCCCATAGCAGTAGCTAAGTTGGCAAGTGATTTATTTGTTTTATCAGCAGCTTCAAGAGTAGCTAGTTGAGAAGTTTGTGTTAAAATCTTTTCACTATCCATAGGCTCTGTTGGATCTTGATGCTGAAGTTCTACTAAAAGTAGTTTCATAAAATCATCTTTACCTAAAGCTGTTTTATCTTTGACAGCATCAGCCATCTTTTGCTTTGTACTTTCTAGTGCTATATTTGCACCTGTTGCTGTAATTGCCATAATCTATCCTTTATGCGTAGTTTGCTACTACGATTTCTAATGAACTTAAAATTTCTTCATTTGCTTCTGTTTCATCAAAATAGTTATATTCTTCATTAGCTTTACGCTCATTTTGACGATTTTGCTGTTGCCCAGCAGAGTTAGAATTATTATTCTGTGAGCTATCATTAAAGTTTAAGGTAGCATTATTTATTCCATTACTACTTAACTGTGTTCTTAACTCATTTGCATTCATAGAGAGTGCATTTATTGCCGTATTATTGGAACTGATACTTACATGAAGATTTTTACCTCTTTGAACTATAGTTAAGTCAATTTCACCAAGTCTTTGAGGATTTAACTGAACTTTCACTCTTGTAAAGGGAGATTTATAATCTTCAATTACATTTTTTACATCTTGTGAAATATACTTAATCATCTGTTTTGCTTCATTTAGTTTTACTTCAAAGCTATCAGTTTTTAAAGATGTAGAAGCTTCTACTTTTGTACTGGAATTGCTTTGATTCTCACTTGAAGATGATTCTCCATGAAGAAGTTTTTCTAAGTTTTTAGTAGCATCTGTTGTTGCAGTTGGAGCAATCACCTTAGCTGTTGCAACAGAAAAGTCAGGAGTTAATTTTGAGTTAACATCCATAGCTTTTTCTCCACGCAGAAGTTGCTTTAGTGTCTCATCAGCTTTTTCTTTTGGTGTTTTTATCTCTACCTTAAGCTGTTTTGTCGTAACTATTTGTTCTGTAGTATGATCAGGAGATACTTTAGAATTAGTTACTGTGGCTGTTTTTATAGGATCAATTTGCTTATTTACTACAACATTTTTATCTTTTGATTCTTCTTCTTGTATCTTAGTTTTATAAGTTTCAAGTTTATCTATAACTTTTGTTAAGTTAGAATTATTATCTTCTATAGACTTAGGGTTATTTATATGGTTAACATTTGACTTAGCAACTTTAGTATCTTGAGTAGGAGTCTCTATTGCATCTCTTAGTGGAGTAGATTTTAGTTCCAAACTTTTTGGATTGTTAGTTTTACTTACTTTTACTTCTTCAATACTTGCTTTTACAATATCAACACCTATTTTTTGAGCAAGAGTTGTTACACCTTTTAGAGTGTGTTTAATCTCTTTTATCTCTGTTTTATTGTACTCGTCACCTTTTGCAAGTTTAGATTTTAAATAATCTTTGGCATCTAATATTAAAGTTTTAAACTCTCTAGAAACTACTTCATGTGTTGATTTTGTTTTCGTTACTAAGGCGTCTTTTAACTCACTAACTGAAGTCTCTTTTCCTTTTAGTAGAGATATTAAGGCATCTCTTTTTTCACTAATTTTAGGAACTTTTACTATTTCAGTTTTTTCATTTCCTAAAGCTAAAACTAATGCATCATCTTTCATCACTGTTTTAGCAATAATCTCTTTTTCATCACCTGCAAGTTTTAAAACTTTACTCTCAGCCTTTAAGGGAACTTTAGTATTTAGCTTTAAATCTTTTTCTTCACTGCCAAGAGCTAATACTACTCCCTTTCCTTCAAGAGCTAATACTTCTCCCTTTCCTTCAAAAGCTTTTGTACCCTTTTTATCAGCACCTTTTAATAACTCGGAAAAAGATAGAGATGATTTTTCATCCTTAGGTGCTGTATTTAGGACAGAAGATTTAGACGTTGCTTGTTTTGACTCTACTAAAACCATCATGAATTCCTTAATATGTCCCAAAAAAAGGGGAATTTACATTTAATTAAGCATTTATTATTCCAAGGTGATCTTTTTTATATAAAAGGTTATTATTTCAATTGATTATTCTTATTTTACATAAGCAATATGATACAATGTGCCCTTATACTGAAAATAAGTGATGAAAGATTTATGAGGATTATTAGTTTGAGCAAAATTATTTTAATATTTTTACCAGTACTTTTGTTAGCTTTAAGCCCTTTTGATTCAAAAGTTAATAACTTTGACTTATCTGCTTATGAAACAACTAAAAGAATCGAAAATATTGAAGCTTCACAAAATGAAAAATTAAAATGTAGATGGATATGTGATAAAAAAGTTTATAAAGAGCAGAAGATATCAGAAGCTATAGAGTTTTATAAAAAAGATAAAAGCTACTTTAGAGAATCTAAATAACTTAAATCATTTTTACAAAAATGTTTCACACTATTTTGAAGCACTTGTGTTAACTCATCCGCATTCTCACCATCCACTGGATAACTTATCAAAAAAGAGTTTAAAGATTTATCAAAAAATTTATCAAATAGTTTTTTAACAATATCTGCACCATATTTATCTGTATATGGCAAAACAAAAAAGAAATCTGTCTTGTTGTTAGCTATAGTATCAGAAGTACGAAGTATTTTCTCTAAGGCTTTAGTGACTTTTTCATCATGTATTTCATTTAAATCGCAGTATAAAATAGTAAAACTCTCAGCACGATTCTCATCTAGTCTATCAGCTATACCTATGTTTAAACGAAGAAGTTGTTTAAAATCTTCAAATTGAAAATGAATACCAGCCATTTTAAAATTCCTTAATTTTATATAGTATTAGTATATCTAAAAATATTATAAAATATTAAACC
>NZ_JADGFC010000044.1 GCF_016744025.1 Sulfurimonas sp. | reverse complement strand
AGGTCGTGTGGTAGGCAGTTTGGCAATGATTTGTATTCAAAGAAACCAAATATAAATCAGAACAATCAACAACAATCACAGCAATACTCTCAACCAATGAAACAACAGCAAAAACAATCTCATAATCCACAAGATTACTCATCTCTTTACAAGATTGGATTAACCATTTTAGAACAAGGTCAGAATCTAGTTGTGGTGGGAGATGACATCTTTTCAAAGAAAGATAGCATTAAAGCTTGTGGGTTTCGTTGGGATGGTGCTTCTAAACTCTGGTATAAGCCAATAGAACAACAAGCAGCCTAAGATGAGAAACTTCATATTTTTAACTATGGAAGGATTTACCCATGACCCAAACAATAAAGCTATCCAAAACATGCAAGTATTGGGTTCTGCTGGTGGAGGGAATATTCAAGAAGCTCTGAAAACTTTTAAGTATGACCAGTCTTACTTGAATCAGTTTGCGTTTAAAGATGTCATAGGTTTAGAATACATTGGTGATTTCATACACCATTTAGAGCTTTAAAGGAGAGCAATATGAGTAAGCTAATACCCGAACAATTGATTAATGAAATACCCCCATTGTATGCAACAGAAGAGCTAAAAGATGATGCAAAAGTATGTCATGTAAAATTGTTCACTTCTAGTAATTGGTCTTGGTACATAATTGAAATCTCAGATGATAAAGATATCTGTTTTGGATATGTACAAGGCTTGGAAAGTGAGTTAGGTTACTTTTCGTTAGAAGAGTTGGAATCTCTTAAAGGTCCACTAGGATTGCATGTTGAAATGGATTTGTCATTTGAGCCAACACTCCTATCTAAAGTAAAAAATGAAACCTGAAAGAGTAGATGAACTAGTTAAAAGTCTTGAAAATGTTGATGTAGTGGAATTTGTGCATAGCGGATTTTACTATGAAATTTTTGAAAGTACATGTAATGATGGATTTGCTGTTAATGTATATTCTAGTAATGAGAAAGATGAATATGGTGACTACATAGATAAATACCTTATTGATGGTGGACTATGTACTGGAAGTGTAAAGGATGCAATAGAGTTTATGTTGTAAAATATATTACACTAATAACTACACTTAATTAAGAAGTAACATAGAATCATAAATGCTATTCTCACTTAAAGTCTGACTTTCAATAATGAAAACCATGGTTATGTTGTTATATTAAAACTTATATATAAAAGTGTTATATAGTTTAACCTCCCCCATACGAGGGGCTAACGCCCCTCTCCCCCTCCTAGATAACTAGAAGATGGTTTGTTGTGGGTTATATAAGATTATGCTTTTTTCTGGGTTGTTCTCATAGGTTATAGGTATCTCCTGAGATGCTAAGAAGTGTAATACCGTGTGTCTACAAGGATATATTATTAATAGGATTAACATGGATATAGGTAAGTATAGGAGTACAATATGGAAACGACGCAGTATATATTAGGTACCAGTCACGGGTTACCTCTTGAGCAAGTAAAAAATATAAATGCTAGAATATTTAAGTATAAGGCTAGAAAAGTTCACGGTACGCGGTACGGGTACGATAAGATTGACCAATACCTGACCGCTAGTTTACCAGTGCCAATTACATGCAAAGTACATGGGACATTTTTACAAACGCCCCACCGTCACTTAGCGGGTAAAGGATGTAGGCTGTGTAATTGTTCATTACCAAAAGGTACGGATAAATTTATAGAGGAAGCCACCATTGTACACAAGGGTAGGTACAAATACCCGCGTACCAAGTATATAGATAGGAATATAAAAGTGACTATTACTTGTCCATCACACGGAGATTATGAACAACCTCCACGCACACATTTATACGGTGCACTGTGTCCAAGGTGTAGGATTGTGTCAAAGGGAGAAGAGGCAATAGTAAAGTACCTTGAAAAAAAGAAGATTGCCTTTCGCAGAGAATATCGCTTACCAGGTGAGAGATATAGATATGATTTTTACTTACCTCATGTACCGCTACTAATAGAATACCATGGTAGACAACATTATTTTGCTAATAGTGGTTGGGGTGGTAAGAAAGGGTTCCTTAAGCGGGTAAGACACGACAAAATTAAAGTAGAACTAGCCAAACGTAACAATTTAGATTTATTGGTTATTACTTACCCAGAGATTAAAGAAGTTGATAGTGTGTTGGAGCACGGGCTATTTAATAAAAATATAGCTACTCGTGTAATGGATGTCTCACACATATACGCCCTATACGGCATACATGATAAAGGTGAAGATAGTTACACTAGATTCTATAACATATTAATAACCTATCTAAGAGGAGAAGACGAGGTTCCTGTAATTAAAAGAACTAGAAAAGTTAGAAAAAAGGTTAAATACATAACTAATATATTAAGAGCATGTACGTCAAAGGATATGATGGATAATTTTATTCGTCTTAGTCCACTGGAACATAAACTGATATTAAAGAGTACAGCATAGATGCAAGTGCATCTATGCTGTACTCTAATAAGGTTTATTTTATTGCTGCTCAGGTCATCATGTTTCCTAAACTGAATTAGGTATTTCTTTTTACTTGGGAGTTCTAACAGAATATACTTCTATCATATAATATACAAATTATTTTTTATTTTGATATAAAGCTACTCTTCTTCAAAAAGCTTTGTAATAGGAACCTTTAGAATCTTAGAGATTTTATGTATTTGTTCAAGATTGAAATGTTTACCCTTATAACAAATCTCACCACTAGATACAACTGATACAGATTTATAGCCCATAACCATAGATAAGCTAAGTTGTGACATCTTTTTCTCTTTTCTGTATCTTGCTACATTTCTACCGATAGTTTGATAAAGATCTTCTATTGTAATTTCTTGCATATATGTACAACCTACTATTAGTGTAATTTACTTATAAGTTTATCTTCTGTAGAATTCTCTATCAATCACTATTAATACACTGTATGATAGTAGATATAATTAGGAGTCTTAATGAAGAAGTACATTGGTGTTTTTATAACGTTGTTGTTAGTTGTAGGTCTAAGTGGATGTGGAGAGGAAGAATCAAAAGTGTCACCGGTAAAGATTGAAACTGTGATTCATGACCAATATTTGGGAACCTTATTATTTAAAATCCCTCAAGTGACCATAACAGCCGTTACAAATGTAACAGTGCAAGATGTAATCATTAATGAAGGCAATGGCTGTAGATTAAGCAATGCACAACCAAAACTTCCAAGTGCTATGAAATATGGAGATAGAGTTGTCAGAACTTATACAGCACATTGTAACGTAATGAAAGTTGAAGTTGTTACTACTGATAAAGGTAACTGGAGTGTTGAATATTAATAGAGTTAATTTAAAATTAAAAGGAGATATAAATGCCAGGACTACTAAATTGTCCATTAGACGAAGAAGTAATTAAATACATAGAAAATTGTGAAGATTTTCATATTGAAGGTAATAAACAAAAAGAGAATGTTAAGCAAGTAGAACAGCTATTAGAGAGCAAGGGCTATAGTGTAAGAGTAAAAACAAAGGGTAGAGAAGCTACTTTACTTTTTACGCCAATATGGGCTTTAAACGTTACATTTCAAGCTGCACATGCATTAACAACTTATAACCCTGATTGGGTCATTTATAAAGCTGTATTTGGTTCTAAGATTGAAGTTAAATATTTCGGAAAGGAGTCATAATGTTTTTAAATAGACTAGATCAACAATCTAAAGTTACTTTTTTAAAGTTGGCATACCATGTTGCTAAATCAGATGAATCTTTTACTCAAATGGAAAGGTCTTTAATCGAAGGCTACCTTAACGAAATGAATATATCTGACATAGAGTATGAAGAAGAAACATTTTCACTAGAAGAGTGCCTTAACAATATCGCTAACAAAGAGTACCAAAAAATTATTTTAATAGAATTATTGGCAATTGTTTATACTGACAATCTCATGCATTCAAAAGAGAAAGAGATTATAGATACTATCGTTGATACTTGGAATATTAATTCTAGCCTTGTTGTTGTTTATGGAGAGTGGTCAAGAAGCCTCTTGTCACTTCATATACAAGGAGAGGCATTGTTGGAGCTAAGCTAATTATCCGTATTTGTCCCTACAATAGGGACAAATACAATTTCTAGCTTTTTTTTATCCAATGCATACTATATTTCACATACTTAACTTCCAATATTGCAATACTTCGCTAAAATAATAGCTTATAATTTTAAATACTTGGAATAACTAAATGGCAATTAAAAAAACAGAACTATATAGCTCATTATGGGCGAGTGCAGATGAACTTCGTGGTGGTATGGATGCTAGTGAATATAAAAACTATGTACTAACACTTCTTTTTATGAAATATGTATCAGACAAAGTTGATGACCCTAATAGTTTAATAGAAATTCCTAATGGTGCTAGTTTTTCTGACATGGTTGCTCTTGCTGGCGATAAAGAGATTGGTGATAAGATAAACAAAATCATTTCTGCTCTTGCTGAAGCTAATGGCTTAAAAGGGATTATTGATACTGCTGATTTCAATGACAACACAAAACTCGGTTCTGATAAAGAAATGGTTGATAGGTTATCTAAACTTGTAAGAATATTTGATACTTTAAAGCTTAGTTCAAATAATGTAGATGATGATGATTTACTTGGTGATGCCTACGAGTACCTAATGCGACATTTTGCAACTGAATCAGGTAAGAGTAAAGGACAGTTCTATACTCCATCAGAAGTTTCTTCTATCATGCCAAAAATCATTGGTATAGATAATAATACAACTCAAAACCAAACTGTATATGATCCAACTTGTGGCTCTGGTTCATTGTTATTAAAAGCTTCATCAGAAGCACCAAATGGATTGAGTATCTATGGGCAAGAAAAAGAAGTATCTACAACAGCATTATGTCGGATGAACATGATACTTCATAACAATGCAACAGCAGAAATAGCAGTTGGAGGGCAAAGCACCTTAGCAAAACCCGCTTTTACTGATAAAAATGATATTAATAAATTAAAAACATTTGATTTTGTTGTTGCTAATCCACCATTTTCACTTAAAGCTTGGACTAGTGGAGTAGAATCTCCTGATAGATATGAAAGATTTGAGGGATTTGATACACCACCTGAAAAAAATGGTGATTATGCTTTTTTACTTCACATGGTAAAATCACTTAAAAGCAAAGGAAAAGCTGCTGTTATTTTACCTCATGGGATACTATTTCGTGGAAATACAGAGGGAGATATTAGAACTAAACTAATAAAAAAAGGATTTGTAAAAGGCATTATAGGACTACCCGCAAACCTTTTTTATGGTACTGGAATACCTGCTTGTATTATTATAATAGACAAAGAAAATGCGAGTGCAAGAACTGGTATATTTATGATTGATGCTAGTAAAGGATTTAAAAAAGATGGTAATAAAAATCGTCTAAGAGACCAAGATGTACATAAAATAGTAGATACTTTCAATAACCAATTAGAAACTCCGAAATATGCAAGAATAGTAACTCTAAGTGAAATAGAAAAAAATGAATATAACTTAAATATTCCACGATATATTGATAGTAGCGAAATAGAGGATATACACGATTTAGATGCTCACTTCAATGGAGGAATACCTAGCTTTGATATAGATAACCTAAGTGCTTACTGGGATGTTTTTCCTGCACTTAAAAATCAACTATTTATGCCAAGTAATAGAGCTGGATATAGTGATATAAAAGTACACTCCAATGAAATTAAACAAGCCATTTTAGAATCAAGTGAATTTATAAAATTTAAAAAAGAGATAATAGAACATTATAAACAATGGAAAAATAGTCATGACGATTTACTTTATTCTTTAGATATTGGAGTTGGTAGTAAATCGTTTATACATGCACTATCAGAGGACTTACTTCATAGTTTTGATGATATAAAATTAATAGAAAAATATGATATTTATCAGATACTTAGAGACTATTGGAATGAGATACTACAAGATGATATTTATCTTATCTCTCAAGATGGTTGGAAAGCTGGAAATGATGTCAGAGAATTAGCTCCAACGAAAGTAAAAGGTAAAAGTATTTATAAAGAAGCTCATGATTTTGAAATAAATAAAAAACTCTATAAAGCTGATTTGATACCACCATCTTTAATAATAGCTTCTTATTTTCAAAATGAACAAAATAAAATTGATGAATTACTAAATCACTCAGAAATAAAAACACAAGAGTTAGGGGCTTTTATAGAAGAAAACACTGGTGAAGATGGACTCTTAGAAGATGCACGAAATGAAAAAGATAATATAAATAAAGCTAGTGTAGCAGCAAGGTTAAAAATAACAAATGATAAAAATGAGATAAAAGCTTTAAAACAATGTAAGAAACTCTTTGAAGATGATGCAAAAGCTAAAAGAATATTAAAAGATGAACAAATTAAACTAAATTTAGAAGTATTTAAAAAATATCCAACTCTTAGCATTGATGAAATCAAAGACCTTGTAATAGAAAACAAGTGGAATACTTATCTATTAAATTCTATTAAAGATGAAATTGACAGAGTTACATCATCTTTATCTAATCAAGTAAAAATTTTAAATGATAGATATAGAGTTACCTTGCCAAAACTTGATAAAGAAGTAACTAAATTGACTAATAAAGTAGAAAAGCATTTAAAAGCTATGGGAATATCATGGTAAAAGATGATACTTATCAAGTTGTAAATATTGGTCAAGACACTACTCTTAAAGCACGAATTGGTTGGCAAGGCTTAACTGTTGAAGAATATAAGGATATTGGAGAATTTTACTTAGTAACTGGTACCGATTTTGAAAATGGTTTTGTAAATTGGGATAGTTGTCATTTTGTAGACAAATATAGATATGTACAAGATAAAAATATTCAACTCAAAAATGATGATGTTATAGTAACAAAAGATGGAACTATTGGAAAAATTGGTTATGTAAAAAATCTACCATTACCTGCAACATTAAATAGTGGTGTATTTTTAGTAAGAGCAGTTGGGGATAAAATTTATCAAAAGTATCTTTATTATATTTTTACATCTGAAATATTTAGAGAGTTTTTAAATAGATTAACAGCAGGCTCAACGATTAATCACCTTTATCAAAAAGATTTTATTCATTTTGAATTTCAAGCTCCGAAAATTGAAGAACAAAAAGCAATAGCTACAGCTTTAAGTGATACCGATGAGCTTATAAGTTCACTTGAAAAATTAATATCAAAGAAACAAGATATTAAAAAAGCTACAATGCAACAACTTCTTACTGGTAAAAAACGACTTGATGGATTTTGCGGGAAATGGAAAAAAAAACGACTTGGAAAAATAGCAAAATTTAGAAGAGGTAGTTTTCCTCAGCCTTATGGATTATCAAAATGGTATGATGAACAAAATGGTATGCCATTCATTCAGGTTTACGATGTTGATAAAAATATGAGACTGAAAAATTCCACTAAACAAAAAATAAGTAAAATTGCTGAACAATATAGTGTATTTATAAAAAAAGACACCTTGATATTAACAATTCAAGGTAGTATTGGTCGTATTGCATTAACTCAATATGATGCATTTATTGATAGAACATTATTGATTTTTACTAATTATTTAATTCCAATTAATAAAATATATTTTATGTATCAAGTTTTTGAATTATTTCAAATAGAAAAACAAAAAGCACAAGGGGGTACTATTAAAACTATAACTAAAGAAGAATTATCAAGTTATAAAATTAGTATACCACCTACAAAAGAAGAGCAAACAGCAATAGCCACAATCCTGTCAGATATGGACAAAGAAATAGAAAAACTAAAATCAAAACTATCAAAAACAAAAGCTATAAAAGAGGGAATGATGCAAGAACTTCTTACTGGTAAAACAAGGCTAATTCATGAGTAATATAGGACAAATTGAGAGAGCTACACAAAACAGAGTTGTTAAACTTTTTAACAAAAACTCAAAAGATTTTAATCTTGGATATACCTATCTTGGTGATTGGACAGATAGAGAAGATAATAAAAGCATTGAGGTTGAGTATCTTACAAAGTATCTTAATTCATGTGGTTATAATCAAACTCTTATTACAAAAACACTTAGAGAATTAGACCAAGCTTGTGTTATGGGTGATGGCAGAAAACTATATGAAGCGAATCAAGATGTATATAAACTTCTTAGATATGGCATAAAAATCAAAGAAGATGCTGGTAGTAAAAAGAAAACTTTATGGCTCATTGATTGGAAAAATCCAGAAGAAAATGACTTTTATATAGCCGAAGAAGTGAGTATAAAAGGCGAGAATAAAAAGAGACCAGATATTGTACTTTATGTCAATGGTATTGCCTTAGGAGTCATAGAGCTCAAACGTGCTACTGCATCAGTTGCTAAGGGTATTAGACAAAACCTTGATAATCAGAAAAAAGAATTTATAAGAGATTTTTTTACAACAATGCAACTTGTAATGGCAGGAAATGATACAGAGGGTTTAAGATATGGAACTATTGAAACAAGTGAAAAGTATTACCTTACATGGAAAGAAGAAGATCCAGACTATAACCCTAAAATAGACAGTAAAGATAAAAAGTATTTATCTAACTTAGAGTGTGATGGTGGAGAAAATGCTCTTGATTGTGCCATCATAAGACTACTAAACAAAAAAAGATTTTTAGAGATCATTCATGATTTTATAGTTTTTGATAGTGGAGTTAAAAAAACTTGTAGGCATAATCAATACTTTGGAATGAAGGAAGCACAAAAACATATAGCTAAAAGAGAAGGTGGAATTATCTGGCATACACAAGGCTCAGGTAAAAGCCTTACTATGGTGTGGTTGGCTAAATGGATAAGAGCAAATGTAAAATCAAAAACCGATAAGGAATCAACTGCTAGAGTTCTTGTTATTACAGATAGAACAGAACTTGATGAGCAAATAGAAAGAGTTTTTAATGGCGTAGATGAAGAGATCTATAGAACCAAGAATGGAAATGACTTAATTGGCACATTGAATAAAAATGATGAATGGCTGATGTGTTCATTAGTTCATAAATTTGGTGGTGGTAAAGAGTCAAGTGATGAGTTTATAAAAGAAATACAAAATAATATCCCTAAAGACTTTAAAGCTAAAGGCGAGTTGTTTGTATTTGTAGATGAGTGTCATCGTACACAGTCTGGAGAGCTTCATGATGCTATGAAACTCATCTTGCCAAATGCTATGTTTATAGGTTTTACAGGAACTCCACTTTTAAAAGATGATAAAAAAAATAGTATTGAAATCTTTGGTGGATATATTCATACTTATAAGTTTGATGAAGCCGTATCAGATGGAGTTATACTTGACTTACAATATGAACCAAGAGATATAGACCAATATATAACCTCACAAGATAAGGTTGATAAATGGTTTGATATTAAGACAAGAGGCTTGTCTGATATTGCGAAAGTTCAAGTCAAACAAAAATGGGGAACATTACAAAAAGTTCTTTCATCTCAATCAAGATTAGAACAGATAGTGAATGATATTTTAATGGACATGGAAACTAGACCAAGACTCATGGATGACAAAGGTAATGCGATGCTTGTATGTGCAAGTATCTATGAGGCTTGTAAAGTATATGAACTATTTGATAGAACACACTTAAAAGGTAAGTGTGCCATTGTAACTAGCTATATACCATCTATTGCTGATATAAAAGGCGAAGAGAGTGCTGAGGGGCAAACAGAGAAGCTAAGAAAGTATGATATTTATAGAAAAATGCTTGCTGATTATTTTGAAGAAGCCGAAAATACTGCTGTAAATAAAATAGAAACATTTGAAAAAGAAGTTAAAAAGAAATTTATTAAAAATCCTGGACAAATGAAACTATTGATAGTTGTAGATAAGCTATTAACTGGTTTTGATGCTCCAAGTGCAACTTACCTTTATATCGATAAAAAATTAAGAGACCATGGTTTATTTCAAGCTATTTGTAGAGTTAATAGACTAGATGGTGAAGATAAAGAGTATGGATATATCATTGACTATCAAGACTTATTTAACTCTTTAGAGGGTGCTATTAATGATTATACAAGTGAGGCTTTTGATAAATATGAAAAAGATGATATTGAAGGCTTACTTACTAATAGACTTGATAAAGCAAAGCAAAGTCTTGAAGATGCTAGAGAAAGTATAAAAGCGTTATGTGAGCCAGTTGAAGAGCCTAAAAACAGTATAGATTATATTCATTATTTTTGTGCAAATGATACTACAAGTAAAGATGAACTAAAAGATAATGAACCAAAGAGAGTAGCACTTTATAAATGCAGTGCAGCACTACTTAGAGCTTATGCTAATCTTGCAAATGAAATGCAAGTTGCTGGATATACAAGGGAAGAGTTTGACTCTATTAAGCAAGAGGTTACTCACTTTGAAAAGCTTAGAGAAGAGATAAAATTAGCAAGTGGTGATTATGTTGATATGAAAATGCTAGAACCAGCTATGAGGCATCTAATTGATACTTATATAAAAGCTGATGATAGTGAAATTTTAGCTAATTTTGATGAAATGGGACTGATTGAATTAATAGTTGAAAAAAATGTGGATGAGTTAGAAGAAAGTATGCCAAAGTCAATGAGGAAAAATAATGAAGCTATGAGTGAAGCTATTGAAAACAATATGAGAAAGCTTATTATCGATGAAAATCCAGTTAATCCGAAGTACTTTGATAAAATGTCAGAGCTTCTTGATGAACTTATCAAAGAAAGAAAAGATGGAGCAATAGAGTATAAAAAATATTTACAAAAAATAAAAGAACTAGCTTCAAGGGTAACAAAACCTGATGGAGATAAAAATTCAGATTACCCATCTTCTTTAGATAGTTCTGCCAAAAGAGCACTATATGATAACCTCGATAATGATGAAACTTTGGCAATAAAAATTGATACAGCTATAAAAATTACAAAAAAAGACAATTGGATTGGAAATAAGTTTAAAGAAAAAGAAGTATTAAATGCAATCAAGCAAATATATACCGAAGATCAAATCAAGTTAGATAAAATAATGGAACTGATAAAACATCAAAATGAATACCGTTAATCATAGTGTAATTACTGTAAATAATATTGAAGTTCATATTGATAGAAAAGATATAAAAAATCTACACGTAGGTGTCTACCCTCCTTATGGAAGAGTTAGAATCGCAGCCCCTCTACACATAGATGATGAAGCTGTTAGACTTGCTGTTATTTCAAAATTATCTTGGATAAAAAAACAAAAAGACTCTTTTGAAAATCAACCACGACAGAGTAAAAGAGAGATGGTTTCTGGTGAGAGTCATTATTTTTTTGGTAAAAGGTATTTACTCAATGTAATCATCGGAAGTTCAAAGCATAAAATAGTAAAAAATCATTCAAAATTAGAATTACATGTAAGAGCTAATACTTCTATAGAAAATAGACAAAAAGTTTTAAATGACTGGTATAGAGAAGAACTTAAAAAAGAGATTTCAAAGCTTATTCCAAAGTGTGAAAAATTAGTAAATATAAAAGTTAATTCATGGGAAATTAAAAAGATGAAAACAAAATGGGGAAGTTGCAATATAGAAAATAAAAAAATATTATTGAATCTTGAATTGGCAAAAAAGTCTATTGAAAATATTGAGTATATTGTTGTGCATGAGCTGGTTCATCTAATGGAAAGACATCACAATGATAATTTTAAAAAACTTATGGATAAATTTATGCCTAATTGGAGGGAGCGACGAGATGAACTTAATAGTGGGGTTTTAGAGAATTATTAAGTTGACTAAGCAGTAAAGTTTGGTTAAATAGTTTGGATATATAAATCTAAAGTAAATGAAGGATTTGAATTGAGTAAAAACGCAAAATACATATGTTCTCGATGTCAAAAAGAATTTGATGACAGAGAGTATAGCTACACTCAAGATAAATCAAAATGTATATTGCATTGTAAAAAAGAAAACTGGTACACAATTGTTGATAACAAGAAAGACTGGTCACAAAATAGCAATAGTATTAAGTTTTTTTGGGGAAAAATCAGAGAAATTATAAAAGATAGGAATGAAGATGAATTGTTTAAAAGAGGTGCTGCTTTAGATCTTACTTATATAATATTCCCAATATTTGAAAAAGAATATACTGAGGTGGATGAAGATGAAGATGGAACCCCGCATATACAATATTGGGAAGGAAATTTTCTTGACCAAAATATAGTTCTTGAGAAATCGCCTACATATAGGTTTGATTTTCCTTTAAACTTGAGTAATTCAATTTTTTTAGATGATGCAGATTTTAGTTATTATGAATTCCATAAAACTACTTATTTTGATAATGTTTATTTTATGGGTAGTTGTAATTTTACACATACAGACTTTAAACAAGTTTCTTTTAAAAATGTAACCTTTTTTAATTTAGTTTTCTTTATATACACAAAACTAAATTCTTATTCGTATAAAGCTGGAGATTTTGAGAACAGTATTTTTCATAAAGATGTTGAATTTTATTCAGTAACGTTTGGAGAAGAAAACAGCACTCAATCTTTTGACCTTGAATTTATAAAAACAAAGTTTAAAAAAGTTTCTTTCAACAAATGCATTTTCAATAAAAGTATGAGCTTTAATCAAGAGACGAAACTTGAACTTTTAAAAATTGAAAATGCCAATATAGACAAACTTTACATCAATGCAAATGTACCATCAATTTTTATTATTGGTGAAAAGCATAAAATTAATAAATTTGAATTAGCCCCTAATGAGCTTGAGAACTTATTAATATATAACTATATCGTAGAAAATGATTTTATATTGACTGATGAAAATAGAGGTAAAAATGAATTTATAGAACTAAAAAATCTAAATTTAAGTGAATCTAAATTTAAAGGAAAAGTAAAAATTCAATTCTATGATATTGAAAAGAGATCGGCTTTTTATAATACAAAATTTGAAGACTTAGCAGATTTTTATCAGACTAAATTTAGACATGTTGTTTTTGAAAGAACTGACTTTAAAGGTGTTTCTGTCTTCAGCGAATCTGAGTTTTGTTGTAACGTTGACTTTAAGTATACAAAATTTTTAGAAAAGTCGATTTTCAGAGATACTATTATTACTGGAAAATTAAATTTAAGAGACAGTATTTTTAATGATAATGCAAATTTCTTAGACGTTACATCATCATCTAGAAAAGTATTTAATAAAAAAACAGAAAAATATGAGTTTATAGGTGATGCCTCAGATATCCAAGTTGCTAACAGGGAAACGGCACGTACGATAAAAAATTTTTTTGATACAAAAAATAACATAATTGAAGCAAATCGTTTCTATAAATTAGAAATGGAAGAAAGGGAAAAAGAAATAGAAAATAATAAAAATAACATCTTAGAAAACATTGTTTTTAAACTCCACAGTTGGAGCTCAAACCATTCACAAGATTGGGTTCTTGCTCTATTTTGGATAATTTCTTTAACTTTAGGAGGATCTTTGATTAGCTATCTAAATTGTAATATAAATAATAATATTTTTGAAAAGTTTTTTTCTGGATTTATTATCATAGGTATTATATTTAGCATAAATGTTCATTTTGTTAATTGGAAAAAGAAAATTTCATCTGCAATTATCTGTATCTATATTGTATTATATTTATTTATTGCAAAGGATACTTCCTTTGAACGTTTTTCAGAGATAATCAATCCATTTTCTATTATGACAAGTAAAGATACATTAACCTTTGGCATGTTATTGTTTAAAACAATAATAGCCTATCTTATTTATCAATTCATTATTTCTCTTCGTCAAAATACAAAAAGAAAGTAATGGTAGTATATTTTGCCAAATGAGTTTGAATAAAGTTAGGTTTTATTGATTAAATAATTCTCTCTAATATGGGGACATTCTAATTACAAAATCATAAACGATTGAACCATATCCCCACCACAGTGTTCCTATTACAGTTAACCAAAATCCAAAATTAGCTGATTCAATATCTTTTTTTACTTCTCTTTCTTCATTAATTTCTTCTTTTGTTGAATCAAGATTTCCATAGTCTACTGTTCTACTGTCTCTTACTTTTTGTTTAATAGTTTTTCTCAATGTGCCTCTAGTAATCATAAATATTCCAGACATTGTTATGATTGAGCCGTAAGCTCCCATCCAAGCTGAGTTGCTTTTAAACCAAGTGCCGACTAATAAAACTAACAGCATTGAAAACACAAATCTTGCATCAGTAAAAAATACTATAAATTTAGGCACACTTAGAAATTCTATCTTTTGATATAATTTCTTTAATTTCATTACCATTTGTTCAAAATAGCTCAATACCTCTTTATTATAAGTCACTACGAACGAAAATATTATAGGAAAATAGAAAAACTCAGAGTCAATACTATTTACACTTCCTATAAACATGGTTATAATCATTGAAACTGTTACAGTGCTGGCTATTAGCTTACTACTAATTAATCCATTTTTAAACATATAAAAAATATTGTTTAACATTATAATCGTAATGCCAAACATAATTACACCTATTAAAATATTCATCTTGTCTCCTCTTTTTAAATTTTTACGTTGTTTACTTAATTACCTGCACTATATATTTTCTAACAAATTAACTATTTCATACTTCTTTTGCTCCGATAAAAAGATGTATATTTACTTAACTTTTTCCATACTTCAAAAAACGATATATTAAACAAATTAAATCTGGCATAGTAACTTCTTTTGCTGTAAAAGCCCGTAGCATAGACCTTTAACTTATAATCATCCTTATGACAGGAGATCAAAATTCTTTATTCTAAATTTTTAACAGTTATGTCTTTTTTTAATATATTTATAATTTGGTATTCTTCTTTTAATAAGTCTTTTTTAGTAAAAACAATATACATATCTGTTGCTTTAGATTCATTCTTTCCACCATTTATTAAACGTATTTTTTCAGGTATTTTCCTTACAATAAAAAAAGTTTTAAAATCACCGTTAAGTATGTAGTTAGAATAAAATCTTTTTGTGTCATTTATGAAAATATTGTTATTTAAAAGTTTTTTCTGCTGAAGCTCATTAATATAATGGTTGCTATGTACAAATTTTATATTATTTTGTAATTGTTCTAATCGGTTTGTAGAAAATGTTTTTTGTCTAAATAAGGATTGCCATACAGTATATTTACTAAACTGATATTCATTGTTTTTTATATAAACCTTATTCCAATTACTATTTAGTGAATCATAATGCAAAAAGATAATTAATGCAATTATAAAGCTTACAATTACAGTAACGAACCCTAGTACCCAAATACCAAAACTCTTTATAAATGATATTAAATATTTATAAAGCTTTGATGGTCCATACAATGTTATCGATAAAACTATTGCTACAATAAATGCTTGCGCAAATGCTTGAACTGATGAATCGAATAAGCCTTTTATTTGATCAAATTCAAAATAAATGTAGGCAAAGAGTGGAGTTAAAACTCCTGCAAATAAGATTGGTATTTTTTTTGTAATTATTGATAATAAACTAAATATTACAATTATTGAGCTATTTATAACTAATAATTCTTGGTAATTAACAATATACTTAAATGATTTAAGATCTATGCTATAACTAAACATACTAGCATAATCTACAGTTAATAAAATAATTATTAGTAATATATGCAATGAAGATATGTTTTTTTCATTTTTTTTTGCTAAATTTTCATGAACTTCTTCTACTTTAACGTCACACAAAATGGATCCTTTTTTATTATAATAGTGCAAAAATATGTTTTATTATTTTTGGAAGTGTCGTTTTTAACTAAGAAAATATCATTAACATACCACTTTTTTTGGCGGTATGTTAATAATTCAATTAAAGTCTTCGTTCAATTACTTCAATTAGTTTATCTCTCATAACCACATTAGATAAAGCAGGTTTATGTAAAAGGTCTTCGATCTTATGAACATCACCAAGGGTTTTTAATCCATATTTATTCATTAAAGTTTCAATAAAATAAAGTACTTCGTAACCTTCATCTTTATCTATTCTAATTCGATCTTGAATACCAGTATATTCTCCATCACCTGAATCTCTATTCCAAATATATTTATACTTATTAGATTGTAAATTACTTCTTTTAACTTGAACTGCCATGTATTATCCTAGATTATTATTGCGTGTTGCATCTGGATTACTAACAGGAGTAGGTATTCCATTAACATTTCTAACATGGTAATTTTGATAACTACCATTATTAATTTCTCTAACAAATTGACTTCTTGTCATATTTGAACCAGTATAGTTATCCTGAAATCTTTGATTTCTTCCAGAGTCACTTTCATTAGTAACGCTTACTCTTTTTCTTCCCATTTTATTTTCCTTTTTAAAATTAGGTCGATGTAGTAAAAAAAATATTAATAGACATTTAAGCTAGTTACTATTAGAATACATGTCTCAAATCAGTATCATAAGAGTTTTATTTTACTACGTTATTACTATGTTATAGTAAACCTCTTGTGAGTGTTTCTCACAATCTTAAACAATTAAAACCCTCCTTTTAAAAATATATTGTTAGCAAGTTAGCATTTTAAAGTACAAACTGCTAATGAAATTATACAACTTTAGTCTATTTCTGTCAAGTATAATTTCTAAAAAATCTCCAATAATGGAGTAAAATTACATATAAATTCTACTAAAGTATAAGTAGAATGGATTAAAAGGGCTATTATGAACGAAAGAATGATTAATATATATAAAGCTATATATAGTGATATAACTTGCACGAAAGAGTATTTAAAAAAATATCTTGAAGTATCAAGTATAAAAACAGTAGAAAACAACATTAAAGATATAGATGAAATATTTTATGATATCAAGTTAAGAAGATATAGGTTTAAAAACTTATTGCCAAATTATATACCTAATGAAACTTTTTTTAATATATTTAAAAGTGCAATAGTTAATAGACTTCTTAAAAATGACTTTTCACTATTAGAAAAAGATATTTCATCGATAAAAACTAATGACATGATTAAGGTTTCTGAATTATCTAATTTAGCAAAAAAAATTATCCAGTTTAATAATGCCATAAAAGACAATTGTTTATTAAAAGTTAAGTATAAAAAAGCAGGAAAAGAACTCGAAGAAAAATATATAAGACCTAATACTATTTTTTCAACAGGATTCACATATTATGTATATATTACCTATGATGAGTTAAATAAAGATAATGTAGGGGAAGAGAGAACATTTGCATTTAATGCAATAGGAGATATAGAACCAGTAAGCTATTTAAGTAATACAACCTTTAAAAAAGAACAAAATGGAAATGCATATGGAAGTTTTAAAAAAGATAAATTTGTAGTTCTTAATATGAATAAATATAGTGCTAATTTTTTTAAAAGAGAAGTTTTATTTAATAATGATGCTTTTGAAATAGTTGATGAAGAATTAGAAGGTGAATCAATAACTGTAAAAATGTACTATAATCAAATTTTTGAAATTGTCAAAATTATTCAACAATGGATGCCACAAATTAAAATTCAAAATAGTTCTGAAATACGGGACGAAGTGTATTTACAAATTGAACAAAACTTAGCAAAACTACTTATAAAATAAGTAGTTTTGCTATAAATAATTTTAAAAATAAAAAGGCACATAATGGGATTATTTGGAAAAAGTAAGAATGAAAAAGAGCTAGAGAAGAAAATCAATGATCTAAAAATTGAAAATAAATCTTTAAAAGATAATTTTGATAGACAAAGAGAACTATTAAAAACAAAAGAAAAAAATATAGACTTACTAATGAAAATTAACTCCAAGGGTGAGGATGATCATAATATAGTCTATTTAGTAAAATTTGGATTTGGAGATAAAAATTCAATAACAAATTGGTTTGAAGATGACAATATGAAAGATATTTTGTTAGGTAGGTTTAATGCTATGTTAAAAGCTCATTATCAAATGTACCAAGATTATGGAAGTCATATATTGACAGATGAAATATCTAGGATGTTAGATAATGATCTAATCTCAAATCGTATAGATGAATTAGCAGAAATTAATGATGCACACTATCTTCAAGCTTCATTTAAAGACTGGCAAGGGCAATTTTCAACTGTCTTAGAAGATAGTAAAATAGAATACAATGATTATGATGAACAAACAATAACAAGCTATCTGGTTTATGAAACTATGTTTCGTGCTCTTATGATGAGAATGAAATAATTAATAATAAAAATGATTAGTAAAAATACCAATAAGTATAAAAATGAAGAAATTTTATTAGAATCTAAACTCAAT
>NZ_JADGFC010000043.1 GCF_016744025.1 Sulfurimonas sp. | reverse complement strand
TTACCAAATATATTAGACATTATTAATATTAAAAATAATAACTTAGAATATTTTTTGCTAAATATAAATTTTTCATTGAATGGAAATAAAGATAATGAAAAATATAGAAATTTATATTACAATTTAGACTCTTTTATAGTAAAAAAAGAAAAAATGAGTGAGCTTATCGCATGGATAGAAAAACAAAATTTTTATGCTAGAAAAATGCCTGAATCTATTCATTTTAATGATACGTATTTAAGAGAATATCCAAATAGTAATTCTTATGGATATATAGATAATGATTACTATGGGCAAAAGACTTGGGATAATGCGTTTAATGATACAAACTCAATAATACCTGTAAAAGTTTTATTAACTTCAACGGGGTATTTTAATGAAGGTAAGAGCTATGACTTATCTGTAGAAGAAGAAATTGAGATTAAACTACCTAACAAATGGTTTATAGAAAAAATGAAATTAAAACAATCATTAAATGATGGTGAGTGGATTAATGATAATAAAGAAACAGTATTTTTTGACCCTACTGTCAATAGTTATAATGTATCTGAATATAATACAAATGGTGTTTTAGCTGCTAACAAAAAACTTTTATTAGATTTTTTAGATAAAAATGAGTATACAATTTTTTGGGTATTATGGGGAGAAAAACAAGTTAGAAATACTGAAAAAACTTTTGATAGAAATGATTTTTTAGGTACTTCTGAAATAAGTGGTTATGGATATTTTAATAATAATGATGATTTTATTGAATATAAAGATGTGAAATTTGAGCATTAGGTAAAGTATACAATAAAACCTATCATCAAATCTTGTAGATCTGTTGGCAAATTCAGACGTCAAGCTATTTTTAAAATTTGTTCATAGATAATTTAAGAAATTTACTAAAACTACTTATATGGGAATTTAGAATGCTAAAACAAAGTGGAATATGCCTGTTTGAAATTTGAATCTTACCATCTCTCAATTAGCTATATTCTTTAAGGGTAGACTGGAAGGAGAGCTGAAACTTAAAGCTTAGGTGTGATAGGATTTCTCCTATCAGAATTTATGTTACATGAAATTTTCAACGCTCTCATTCAAGCTTACATGTAGAGTTTAGTTTTACTTAATTCTCCAGCTTTTATCCTATAATTCACCATGGTGAAGTCTATTAGCTATTAAGATATTTTCATAATCTTTGCTATGTTTAAATTTTTTAATAACTTCATAAAACTTATTACTTATGTTTTTGTTTATAGAAATATTAAAATTCTTTCCTCTAAAATAGATGCTTCCTTTTGCCTCAATTTCCACAGTTACACCAAGTTTTGAAGTAAATACAGTATTTAAGTATTCCTTTTGTAATCGCATTAACACTTCTAATTTATTTATTGTTTCTATATCAAGTTCACAATTAAATGAATAGTCATCTTTTTTATATTTTATAGAACATCTCAGTTGTTTAAAATTATTTTCATATGCATAAATAGTAAAAGGATTATTATCAGAAGTAATATAACTTCCTTTAAATAATCCATATTCATTAATAAAATTTTTATCACCACCATATTCAATAACTTTGTTTGGATTAAGTAATAAAGGTAAGCTGTCTTTTTCTATAATGTATTTCAAAGTTGGCCAAAATATATCAAGAAAGTTTTGATTTACAGATTGTCTAGCTTTTGAAAACTCAAGAAAGTTACATCCTGCACTTAGTGTTTGCTGGCAAACTTGCAAAGGAACTCTTGTAACAAATTCAGCAGTAACGTTATTAACAATCTCATCTTTTTGAAAAGTGTTAATATCTTCTTGTAGTGCATTGAGTAAATTTTTTTCTTTAGATTCTAACTTATTGGCAAAATAGTTATGATATGATGACTCATACATTTCAAGCTTTGCAACCTCTAAACCTATCTTAAGAGCAGCTGTAATCGATTTTGAATAAGGATCTCTTCTTTGCGCATATATTATGCGATGTAAATTATCTAGCAAGTCACATATAAAAGACTCTGACACATAACTAGGGATAATAAAGCTTTTTGGAGCTTGGTAATAATCAATTAGAATTTTAGAAATTATATGCTTGACACCAAAAAAATCCTGAAAAGAAATATAGGGTTGACTAGATAATTCTTTTGAAAAGTTATCTTTTAATTTTTCAGTAAGATCAAACAGCATCTTTTCTCTAGTTTTTACACAATCATCAAGAAAAAGTATTTCTAGCTTTTTGTTACTTAAGCAAAGCATGTAAATATAATCTGTTAATCTTTCGCCATAAATATTGTCATCATACTCAACTTTTTGGGCTTGCTGTATTATGTTTTTAGCTATTTTTATAAAATCTTCAAATTTTTCTCCTAATAGAAAACGTGCTGTCTCTCTGCTATTTTTAGCATTTGGTCCACCATCATACTCTTCATAAATTTCCATATGAGTTTCAATATAATATGTAGTTATCATCCATTTGCTAAGAATGGCAGAAAAGTGGTAATAATCCTTGTATTTATTGTTCTTTTTTATTGCGTATCTATAAAGAATATAAAGTGTTTCATATGTAAAGCGTTCTTCAATTTTATTTTTTTGTTTATATCTCTCATTAATGAAACCATCCATTACAATATTTGATGGGGAGAAATGTTCATAAGTTTTAACTATAGTGTTGATTTGTTCAGAATTACTAACATCATTTTTACTCGCGAAATTCTTTACAAAATCCATGCAAACTCTTGATATCCTTACCGTTACAGTACTGTTGTCATCTTTCATATATTTCCTTATTTATTAAAATATTATCAATATTAAACTTAATGTCACATTAAGTGTCACAGTAACAGATATAGAATTTAATGCTAAGTATTTGAAAAATTTATATGTAATATTCTTATTATGAAAATTATAAAATCATTCATAATAGTATATATTTTATGGCACTAAAAGATAGTGCAGTTATTTTCTGAATATAAAAAGAGTAACCAAGTTACTTAAATTTATACACCAGGAGATATATATGTTTACCACAGCAAGAGAGAGTAGAAATATAGAAACAAGTTTGAGGTTTAGTTTTGAGTTTATTTCAAAGCTTATAATTATCTGGATAGTTGGATTTATATCCTTTTTTGTTTTAACATTTTCAAGTTTTAATCATCTAAAAAACAGTGATAAAGTTTATTTATTTCAAGGAGTTAAACACACACTTATATATAGTATTAAAAAGCATGTACCCCTTTTTAAAAGTAGTATATCTAATGAATTTGAGGCAGAAATACAAGAGTTCAGAAGAATTTTAAAAAATATAACAGCTCTTCCACTTACAATATCTTTTATTTTATCGTTTATAGCACCTTTAGGATGGCTATTTTTCATAAAAAGAACAAAAACAACCCAAGATAAAGAGAACAGTCCAAATCAGCATATAAGCGAGTATAACAAGTTAAATAAAAAAGCTCAAGGAATAAAACTAGGTGGATTTAACAAAAAAGAGCATATTTTAGTAGATAAAGATAAAAATACTCCAAATAAAAAAACAGAATTATCATATAGAAAAAACTCTATTGTTATACCTGGTGAAGATGAAACATCTCACTTTTTTATCTTAGGTCAAAGTGGAGCTGGTAAAACAGTTCTTATTGATCAAATCTTAGCAGATTTAAAACTAAGAGAAAAAAAGATGATAATTCATGATAATAAAATGGATTTTACTGCAAAATTTTATAATCCAACAAAAGATCATATATTTAATCCCTTAGATGAAAGAAGTTTGGAATGGAGTATATTTAATGATATCAATAGCATTATAGACATTGAAAGTATATCACACTCTTTAATCCCCACTCCGCCAGTAAATGTAGACCCATTTTGGAACAATAGTGCTAGAAATATTTTGATAGAAATTTTAAAATTTTGTAAAAATAAAAATCTTACTAAGAATGAGCATATAGCTTTTTATTTAAACATGACTAGAAAAGAAATAATTAAGACACTAAACAATAATGCAATTACAAAGCTCTTAGAAGCTGACAAACAAGCAGCAAGTATCTTAAGTACACTAGAAGATTATACAAGAAGCTTGAAGTATTTAAAAGATGGAGATTTTAGCATTAAAAAATGGATTAACTCCCCTCTAAATAATGCAATCTTTACAACAAATAGAAAAGATATAAAAGAGATGATAGCACCTCTTTTAACTCTCTTTGTAGATTTTACTTCAAAACAACTTTTAAGCTTAGATGATGATTTAAGTAGAAGAGTATATTTTATACTAGAAGAGTTAGGAATGCTAAACAAACTTAGTTCAGTAGTAGACTTAATCACAAATGGAAGAAGTAAAGGTGCTAGTGTATTTGTAACTGTACAAGATTTAGCAAGATTAGAAGAAATTTATGGAAGGGAGTTTAATACCATTTTTTCTAGTTGCAGCACAAAAATATTTTTTAGAATTGGAGATAATTTTACAGTTCAATATCTAAAAAACTATGCAGGACAAAATGATGTACAAAGAGAAGATGAAAATATATCCCTTGGAGAGCATAGCGAAGATGGAAATCTGCATATTAGAAAACATCTAGCAAAAGAGGATATTTTAAAAGTTTCAGAACTAACAAATTTACAAGATAGAGTTTTTAAAATAAAGCTAAAAAGTTTCAATGATTTTTTAGATTTAAAAACCTATATAAAAGAGTTTGGAAAATATAACAAAACTTTTGAGAGTATATTTTCTGAATAGTAAGTAAGGGAGTTGTAAAACTTCCTAAATTCAAACAAGGAGAAAGTATGAGTTATGACAATGCACATGAAGATACAATGTCAGGAGCCTATGGCAACAATTCAAAAGGAGGTAGTAACCATTACGGTAATGAAAGAGATGCATATAAAAACAGAGGGAACTTAGATGATGCACACAAGAGTAATAGCCACTATCAACATAATAACTATGATCAGTTTGGTTATAGCAATGGCGGAGGCACAGGTAAAAAAAGCGGTAAAAGCATAAAAGGCTCATTAGCACTTTTATCGATAGTTGCTATTGGAATAGTTTACATTCTCTATTTTAGCTAAAATAAGCCCTTTAATTAGGGCTTTAATAAATATTGACTGGTGAATTTCAACTACTTATTACGAAGAGTTATTCAATTTAACTGGCAGTATCTTCTTTATTTTTGCTAAATTCCAATAAATCATTATAATTAATTTTTAATTTTATACAAGCAAAGCCAAGCCTCATAAGTTCTAATTTATTTTTTGGATATTGTCTAACGGCTTGCAAGCTAACTTCTAAATGCCCTGCAAGCTCAATATCTTTAAAAATTTTATTCCAAATTCTCATACAAACACTCCTAAATATTTTTTATAAATATACCATAAATATATTTAATTTAAGCTTTTTATAATACAAATATAGGTATAATATATGTATATAAGGAGAATGAGATGCAAAATATAGATGTTAGAATAGAAGAAGTCGATGAATATAATTACTGTAACGAGGATATAAGAGATTTATACTCTTTAGATACAGGAGATAGCATGACTGAGGAACAAGAAGCTGAATGGTTTACAAACATGGAAAAAATATATGGAGAAATATTATGAATTTACTACACACGATTGAGACTACTGTTAGATGGGCGGTTCCTGTTTCTATGATCATAGTAGCAGCTGGAGTTATACTAAGAATTAAAATTCATGATGTTTTTGGATTTTAAAATTCTCTATACTTATAATAAGGGAGTTAAAGCTCCCTTATTTAAAAAAGGTAGAATATGAAAAAATTATTTACAATTTTACTATGCACATCTTTACTTTTTGCAAATGCATTTGATAAAGATAAAAATGAATCTACAACTATAGAAACAGCATTAAAAATAGTGCTTGTTCCTGTTTTTGTTGGCGCTTTAGTTTACCAAGCAGCAGGTGCTTTAGTTGGTTACCCTTTTAGAATTATTGCAAGAGAGATAAAAGAACTTGAAAAAGAAAATCATCAAGAAGACTGATTACTTCATATAGTTCCTTGCCTAGTTTTCTACAAACAGGCATGTAACGCCCAATATAATAACTATGTTGTAGAATGTTAATCACACTATAATTTTTTTTAGGTATAATTTTAGTTAATAAGACTATATATAACTCCTAATTTCTGAATATAGTTAGAAAGCCCCTGGAAAGGAACTTTTAATAGGTTTTTATAATGTAATTATTTTTACTGTAAAGTGTAATCTAAGTTACACTATGATATAATCAATCTGAGTTTATTTAGAAGGTATATCATGAGCAGCAGCAATTATAGTGAATTATCTATTATCAGTAATACAACTGGAGAGTATATATATGATTTGAATCTTAAAAAGAGGAAAAAATTATATATGGGGCCTAAAAAATATTGGAGAACTATGATGATGTATGATGATGCTTTGTTGGCAGTACCATCACAAACAGGAATTAAACTTTTACTGCATTTAAAAAACGAATGTAACACTTCAGACTATACTATAGTTTTAAAAATAAAAGAGTTGGCTAATATTTTTAAATGCAATGATAGAGCATTAAGGAATAACCTCAATAAATTATTAGAAAAAGAGTACCTTAAAAAAATTACAAATGAATACTATATGATAAATCCTAATTTATTTTGGATTAAAAGCTTAACTGATAAAGAGTGGCAAGAATTAAAATTGAGATTTGAAGATTTAAGCTAAATTTTATAAAATCAAATTTCGCCTAAAATGATTTACACAAAAGAGTTGGAGCTATAATGCGTAAGCGTTATAGCTTTCTTCTGCACGAAGTGCAGCCGATATTTTTAGCAATTGGGTAACTTTTTTAAAAAGACATCTAATACGTCAGGATCAAAATGTAACTCTCTTTCTTTCATCATATAATCAACTACTCTATCAAGCTTCCAAGATTCTTTATATGCTCTTTTACTACGAAGAGCATCAAATACATCAACAACTGATATTATTTTGGACTCGAGAGGAATATCATTTTTCTTCAAACCAAAAGGATAACCAGTACCATCCCATTTTTCATGATGAGTTAATGCAACTATACTAGCTTTTTTATATTTGCTATTTTTTAAAAGCATATAACCAGTAATTGTATGAGTTTTCATTACATCCCACTCATCATTATTTAATGGTCCATTTTTATTTAAAATAGTTTTTGGAATTATGGTTTTACCTACATCATGCAAAAGACCACAAGTGTAAATAGTATCAACAGAGTTATCACTTAGCCCAATTTCAATTGCTAAATTTTTTCCATAGTTTGCTACATCATAACTCTTGCATTTTTCTATATCTAAATTTTTTACAGTTTTATAATTTATATTTTTCACACACTTATCTCCTTTGTATAATGTTCTATATACCTATTCAGAAAATGCTAATTTATCTCAAACGAGTGATAAAATTCGCCCTTTTTTACTATTTCATATTTTTTTTAAAAATTACATAATTTTACTTTTGAAACTTAGATTTGGTTTAAAATATCCTCTCTTTTTTCTTAGACACCTTACGCAAGGTGTTGAAAGCTCTGTGAGCTCCTAAATTCAGGGCTTTACTAAGACTTTCTAAAATCTCAAAAAAATTGCAATGCTCTTAAATGCTTATGCTATCGAGGTTTGTTAAAAGTTATTTTCAATCTCGTTCAATCAATTTTCAATTTCATTCAATTATGTAAATCAGTTCAATTCCGTTCAATTCTGAATGTATATAGAGAGTACTAATTTTTAAAGGTGGATATGACAATGCAACAAGAACAATTAGAAAAATTTACAAAACAAAATAAGCCAAAAGGAAGGATTTCTAAATTGGAAGAGTTTAGATTGGAGATAATTGATTTGAGAGATTATGGATATTCCTATGAACAAATTAGAGACTACTTGATTGAATACAAAAAAACAAGTGTTGATAAAACAACTATTTGTAAATATTATAAAAATCTTGAGAGTAAAGCTAAAAAAATACCAGCATTGACAGTAGAAATAGAGCAAAAAACAAGTCATATATCAACACCTGCTAAAGCAACTCTAAAAGAGCAAGATTCTAATAACAAAATTCAACCTTACTTAAAACAAAAAAAGTCTACAAGCTCATATATTCCGCCACCACCGAAGCCCATAATAGATGAAAATTTTTTAAATCTTTGTGATGATGATCAAATAGTTTATTGCTATTTTCTGTTTTTAGCTGAGTATGTAAATGAGGCTGAGAGGCTAATAAATTTACCAGGTGTTGATTCTGTATCTAGAATGCTCTACAGAACAAAGACAAGGAGGTTGTATGAGCGATGCCACATGAAGGAGAGTAAATATGAACCAGATGATTAAATAGAAAAAATGATTTTCTGAATATAGATATAAGGAGTATTTGATAAAGAGGTTTTGCTAAATGCATTAAAAATTAAACAACAAACCAATAAACCAAGGAACAAAAAGATGAAAAAAGTATTTGTAATTGCAAACACTAAAGGCGGAGTCGGAAAAACAACTATAGCAACACATGTTTTACCAGCGGTATTTCCAGGATGTGAAATACTAGAGATAGATGACAATAATCAATCTAATATTTTTCAAGATAGTATGTCTATCAAAAATTTTGAAAGTATTAAATTAGATGAATGTAAAGATAAGTTAGAGGAGATAACTTTTAAATTACTAGATGATACCGAGGAAGTTTTAATTATTGATTGTGGTGGAGGAAATGACACGAAAGAAATCATTTCTCAGATAAAAGAGTTAGCCCTTGATGATTATGCAAAAGTCACATTTATAATTCCAATAATGAACTCCTTTATGCAGGCAAAAAATGCCGAAGATATGACACGTCTTTTAAAAGGCAAGGAGATTATTTTTGCATTTAATGGCGTCACTGATTTCTCTACCATAAAAGATGATTGGATATTTTGGTTTGGTAATGAAAATCTTGGAGTTGAGAGTTATCATGAAAAATTGAATAAACCTAGAACGATAACTATACCAGCATCTCCACTGTTTGAGCTAGCAGCAATTAACAGAATGACAATATCTGATTTTGCAAAACCTGCAATAGGTATATCAATACCTGATTTTAGTAAAACACTTTTTAAAAATTATGGTGACAATAAAAAGCAGTACTTAAAAGAGTTGAGAGAATTTAGAAGACATAAAGCAGCTAAAGATTTTTTAGATAAGTTTTTAGAGAATATTAAAGGCGAGTTATAAAATGAAGCAAGAAGAATTTATAGATGAATTGAATTTTGCAACAAAAACACTGGAGGCAACAATACAAGAGCTAAGAGAGGCAAAATCCTCTCTAGCCTTTGTACTCAATATAAAAGATATATCTTCAATGATGAAAATAATTACCTATGCAATGTTAAGTGATGAAGGTACAAAAAGTAACATCATCTATTATGCTAAAAAACTAAAAGATAGGGATTTATTAGATTATTTAGAAAGATTTGAAGATGTTTGATAAAAAAGAGTTTGATGAATTTATAGGCGAAGTCTCTTATCTCAATGAATCCACAAAAGCTTTAATCAAAGAAATTAAAGAGGCAGATAGCATGAGTATAAATTTAAAAGATACTCTTAAAAGTTTAGAGACTATTTCAAAGTCTCTAAACTACGAAATAAGCAATGCTATTAGTAACAATCTTGATAAACAGATGAAAAGTATTATAGACAATCATCTTAAAGAGTTTGTAGACAAATCAAAACATATTAAAAATATATCAATCTCAATAGATCAGAGCATAGATATTTTAAACAAGAACTCAAAAAAGATAGAGAGGCATAGTAAATATCATATTTTAGAGTCTATTTTTTATATATCTTTTTTCGTTGCTGGTGCCTTTTTGCAAGAGTATTTTAAAATCTTAAATTTCTGAATATAGGCAAGAGAAGTTAATTACTAATGGGAGTTGAATTTGCAAATAAATATTATAGAAAACATTTTAATAGCGATTGAAAATATAGAGTTTAATGATAAGGCTCACATTGAGTTTCAAAATTCTTTTAAAGAAAAACTAGAAAAAGCAAATTGTATGAAAAATGGCTTTGAGGTTATACAGTCAGACTTAGATATTTTTTTCCATGAGAATGAATTTATAGCAATAGAGTTTATAAATATATTGAAGGGTTATTATTTAAGAAAATTTGTTATTGAAAAAACAGGCAATGAAAAAGATTTTAGAGTTTTTAAAAACTTAGAGGCTTTTGAGAATAGATTTCTGAATAAGAATAGAAGCAACTAAGTTTTTTTGTGAAATACCTATTTATTTTACATAAAAGCTTAACAGCTAAAACAAAAAATAAGGAGTCTTCAATGAGAAGAGTTTTAAAAACAAGTGCAATTTTAGCACTAGGATTAGGAATGAGTTTAGTAGCAAGTGATGAAGTTACATCAGGCGTAGTAATACAAACACCGACACCAACTAATTATTTACAAATAAATGGTGGGGTAGTTGATTTAAAACACTTAGACAAAAAAGAGGGATTTTTGGATTTTAAATATCAAAATTCAAACTCTAACTATAGTTTTGGGGATATTTTAATTTCACCTACATTTGGTTTGAAATTGAGTAAATCATATCAAGATTTATATGTATCAAATCCTATTCATTCATTTGGATATATAGCTGATGAGTATAGATTTTTATTGATTGAATCTGGATTAGGCTATATGAGACTAGATAGTCAAAAACATAAAACCATACATTCAACAGATCCACATATTCCATCAATCGTTACAAATGAAGTTGAGACTCAAAAAGCCCCTTACATTGCTTTGAATGCAAATGCTGGTTATATGGTAAATGAAGAGATATCTTTATTATCAACTTTAAATTATAAAGTTGCACTTGATAGAGCAGATATGAAAGATGCGTATGGTGTAAGTTTGCAGGTAAATTATAAGAGATGGAATCTATCTTTTGAACATGAAAAATTTGATTTTAAAGGTGTAGATGATGGTGAAAATAACAGTTTAAAACTAGGTTATACATTTAGTTTCTAAACACATACAAGGGAGTTAAAAAAACTTCCTACAGTTCAAAAATAGGAAATAATATGAAATGGAGTTTCGGAATAGTATCAGTTATTTTGACAATAGTTTTTTCTTACATGGCTATTCAGAATAACAAAATGGCAAGAGAGATAACAGCTAGAGAGTTTGGTTTAAAACAAACAACAAATCAATCTAAAGAAGTTGAGTTTAAAGATTCTTTTGATCAAGAGTGGGAAAAGTCTCAAAAAGAGTTCAACAAAGAGTGGGATAATTGGGGAAAGTAGAAATTTCTGAATATATACAAAGGGAAGTCAAAAGGCTTCCTAAAATTTAAAACGAGGAAAATAAAATGAGAGTAGAGTTAAATGAAGTAGTAGCAGAGGCAGTAATTAAAGCAGCAGAAGACAATAATATGAGTATGGAAGAGTTTGTAAATGGACTACTTCATTATAGTTTTGACAATGGTTTGGCAGTTTTACAAATGGCAAAAGTTGAAGAGTTATTAACTAGGGAGATTTTACCTCGCATGATGAAACTAGAAATGAATAGCTTTGCAACTAGACATCAAATTTTAAATCTACATGCAGATATAAGTGATGGTCCAGAGAGAGCTGAAGCTATTGCAAAAGAAGCAAATGATATAGGTTACTCAGTAGTTTTTGAGGATGCACAAGATGAATAAGCAAAGAGAAAAAATGCCTCTTGATGAAAAAATCATTATGTTTTTTCTAGCAATTCTAATGTGTTATGGCTTTACATATGGCTTGGAATGGCACCATAAAAACAATGTACTTCCAACTTTTACTGAAGAAGATACTAGAGAAATGGAGTTTCTAAAGAGTTTATCACTACTAGAGTCTTTACAATATTACAAGAGAAATATTGAAATAAATGGATTTAATTTTTTAAAAGATGAAAGTGACTTAAAAGCTTATGAGCTTGGAGGAATAAAAGAATGATTGACTTAGATAAAAATTATAAAAATGGTGGTGGTTCCTATAGTGCAGCTGCTATAGATGTTGCAAATAGTTATAGAAACAGTGGGGGTTTTAGTGGTGCTGGAATGCTTGATTTTTCAAGTATAGCAAATAATCATAAAAACAGTAATTTTGGCATGGCTAACTCATATACTAGACATAATGATTCCAGCAAAGAAAGAGATGTTGCTACTATTAGTGGAGCAGCTGGAGGTGCACTTGCTGCACAACTTTATGGAGTTGCTGGAGTAGGAAAAGCTTTAGGACTTACTAGTATAGGAATGGGAGCAGCATCAGCACCTATTGTAGGTATGGCAATGGCAGTTGGTGGTGGTGCACTTGGTGGAGTTGCACTGTATAAATCAGGACCATATTTAGCTAAAGCAGGAAAAGTAGCAGCTAAAATTGGCTTTAAAGCATTAAATTATGGTTTAAAAAAATCAGTTGAAGCTATTAAAAAAACTCATAATTCATATCATGAAAAATCGGATACAAAATCAAAAGAGTTAGATAAAGTTGATACAACTACAAAACAAAGAGAAAGTAAATTTAAGGGTTTCGTAAAAGATTCTAGAAACAAGATGATGGTAAGTAGAGATATTAAAGATAATTTATCACAAATGTATCAACTTAAAATCCCAACACAAAATGCAAAAAAAGAGCTAAATAATTTAACTGGTGATTACTTCATCAAAAATAATCTCAAAAATGGAAAGTTGGATTTGAAATCTATGAAAAAAGATGTAAATGCTTTTGCAAAAAAAACAAAATTATCACGAGCAGAATCCAAAGGGCTTAATGCTGGAGTTTTAAATAGAGTTGAACAACATAAAGATAATTTAGTTTTTGATAAAAACTCAAAAATATCTGAGTTAAGTAAAGATAAAAGAGAAGCATCAAAAGAAACTAAAGAGTCTATTAAAAAAGATACTCAAAAAGTAGAAAAGAAAAAAGAAAAAATCAAGCAGAAGCAAGAAGTCAAGAAAGAGCCACAAAAACAAGAACAAACAAAAGCACTACAAAGAGGAAAGAGCGAGGGAAAGGAACAAGGGAGATAGATAGCATTTCCCGTTTCCCTTGGCAAATAAAAAAGAAACCTAAAAATCTAAGCAAAAAAGAGTTTGCTATTCAAAAACAAAAAGATGAACGGTTTGAAAAAACTATACATCAAAAAATGAAACTTCTAAAAGCTGAGAAAAAAGAACAAAAGATGGTAATTGAGCAGCAAAATGATGTTAAGAAGTTAACTAACTTTACTGCTCAAAGCATAGAAGAACTTGTAAAAAACAGTGAGAATTTTTTAAAGCATTTACTAGTTGTAAATGATAGTTTTTATTCTATTTTTTACAATAAAGGTGAGAGTAGAGTTTATGTTGAAAAAAGTCTGTTTAAATCAAAACTAGAAGCTATATTTTTAAAAAATATAGCTGATGATGAAATGCTAGAAGTCATACAATCTATTAACAAAAAAAACTCTATGAAACTGGGTTTTAAACTTTTATTAGATGAGTTTAAAGAGTTAGACTTTGATATTGAAGAGAGAGCTTTTAGCGGTCAATGGATTTTCATAAATATGCTATATGAAGAGTCAATATTAATTAAAGAGTTAAAAAAGATTGCTAAAAATTTAAAGAGTGGTAGTAGGTTGAGTTTAGAAAATAAGAAACAAATTGAAAGTTTGAGTAATAAAAACTTTAAAAATAGTTCTGGAGGAAATGATGAATAAGAAATATGAAAATTTTGCAGAGGGAATTAGGCAAAAAAAAAGATATAAGGCAGTTGAGAAAAAAAGCCATGAAATAGAAATGGAGATGAAATCATGGGCTATTGAAAACTCATTATATTATTCACCTTTAATAATTGCTGTTATGGGTTGGTTTATCTATGGGCTCATAAATGAGATGAATTTACCATACGGAGAGAGTTTTGATTTTCTTGATTCATCATTTATTGTCGTTCTTGCTGGTGGAGTTGCTTTTAGTTTTTTAACAGTGCTGTATGTAAAACCTATAATAGAGGGAGCCCTAGACAAGGAGGAAAAAGAGTTAACAGATGATGTTTATCAAAAAGGTTCAAAATTTTGTACTTTGGAGGGCTTCAACAAAAACATAGATAAGTATATGAATGATGAGTATCTTTTAAGCAAAGATATAAAATGCAAAGAGACTTTTAGAATTCCTATGATGCATCTTGACAAGGAAGACTCACAATATCATGAGAAAATAGAAGATTTAAAGATAGCTAGAATTTCACTTGCTACTGCATTATGTATTATGGGTGCACCTGGACAAGGAAAATCTGTTTTAATAAACCAAGTTATAAAACAGACTCCAAAAGAGAGCAAGCAAATAATCATAGATGTTAAAGGTGAATTTGTAGAGAAGCATTTTGATTCTAAAACAGATTTTCTTATATGTCCTTCTGATATAAGATCTGTAAGATTTAATCTAGTCAATCTTTTGCATAGTAAAATAGATACAGGGATTATAGCTGAAATATTAATTGCTGATGAACAGAGCAATGATCCTCATTTTGTTGCAGCTGGACGTGGAATTATGGAGGCTATACTTGTTTACGCAGCAAAAAGAAATCTTTCCAATAAAAGTATACACAAACTAGTATCAGATCCTATTGAGTTAAAAAAAATACTAAAAGATGAAGAGGCTAAACTGCTTGCGAGCCCATTCCTCTTTTTTACAGACAGTGGAGAGCCAAGTAGAGAGACTAAATCAACACTTTCAACACTTGCAAGAAAGGCTAAAATACTTCAATATCTTGCATATATGGATGATTTAGATACTGAAAAAATATATTTGGATGATTGGATAAAAGATAAAAATGGTGGTAAATTGTTTTTATTGGCAACAGATAATCTGAGCAAAATATTTGCACCTTTATATGGTGTTATCTCATCATATCTTATATCAACTCTTTTAGATCAAGAGGACTCTACAGATAAAGATTACTATTTTATCTTTGATGAGTTACCAAGATTAGGAAAAGTCTTAGGTGAAAATCTTGAAAAAGCACTAGCAGTTGGTAGAAGTAAAGGTATAAAAGTACTAATGGCAATGCAGTCATACTCACAAATAAAAGAGAAGTATGGAGATAAACAAGCTGAGAGTATACTTGATACAACAAATTCATTTATTATCTTTAAAAACAACTACGGAGCACAGTTCTTAGAAAAACTTTTCGGCAAAACTACAGTCATAAGAAATAATGAAAGCTTTAGCTTTGGTATGCATTCTATGGCAGATAGAAGTCAACTTCAAAGACAGATGGTAAAAGAGAACCTAATAGATGATAGTGAAATAAACAGACTAAATAAGTTTGAAATTTATGCAAAGATAGACGGTTCAAGAGATATTTTAAAAACAAAACTAAAACCTGTCTTTGTGAATAAGAATGGCATTAAAAAGTATATAGAAAATCCAGCAATGAAAATCAATGTTTTAGTTCATGAGATGGAGGTTACTATTAAAAAAATAGAAAATAAATACATAGATATCTCGCAACCAAAAAACAAAACGAAAATATTTCAAAAAGCTTATTGTGATATGTGATTTTCTGAATAGATATAGTAACAAAATGTAAGGAGAAGAGAGATGAAATTAGAGTTAGATGAAAGAGAAGTGCAATATCTCAAGGAGCTATTTGATTACACTTCAAAAGTAGGTACAAATGAAGCAGTGAAATTTGAAGAGATGATAATTTTTGACAAGATAAAAAATATAGAAGAGTCATAAGGGATGACAGTAGTTGAAGCTATAGTACAACTGCAAAAAATAGTTAAAGCAGATTGTGGAGTTAGTGAAACAGTAGAAGACTTTTTAAAAGCTCTTGTCTTTAGACATCCATTACACATATCAAGATTTTGGGGATTAGATGGTCAAAACTTTAAAGCAGTACAAATACTAATAGCATCAATGAAGACTGAAGATAGGTTTTTAGTTTGGGAAAGACTAGAAAATGGAAAATAATTTAATAAAAATAGAACTCACCAAAGAGACTGTAAGTCGTATAAATTTTATACAAGAACACTATTGGTTTGGAATGTTCCAACAAATAGGATTAGCAAGAGATGAAGAGTGTGAGTGCGCTTTAAGAGATGCATTAGATGATTTTAGAAAGTGTACTAACAAAGGATAGAAGTTGATGGTGGTCAAAACAAAAAAGGACCTTTTGAAATTTGTGAAAGAGTATAGAAGGAAGTAAAAAATGAGATTGAAATTGCATCATTGTATATTTCAAATTAAAAAAGGGGGCAAAGAGGGAGTAAAAAAATAGTTCAAAATTGGATTGAAAGAAATAAGTTTTATATCAAGTGCAAGTTGATATATTTTAATAGATTAAAGGAAGGGAAAAATAAAATGAAAAAGAGTATATTTTTAATTTTAGCGGTTATGGTTTTAGGTACAGGTGCAAATGCTAAGTTTTGTGATAAAAGCAATGAAGTAAATTTTTTATCTAAGAAGGATAATTTTGGAAATACTTCAAAAAAAGAAGTTAGCGGAGATAAGGCAGCAATACAATTATATATTAGAGGAGTGAAAAAAAGTGAAAAAAAGCTTAAAGATACTTCAATCTATTTTGGTGAAATAGTAGGAAATTTTTTAGTAAAACATCCAAAAAACCTAAAAAAGAGATATATTGATCCAGGAGTGTATGCTTATGCTTTTAATTCTGGTTTTTTAGGCACGATGATAAGCATGGGACGACTACCAGCTAAGTTAGATATTCAAAATGTAAATTTAAAAACAAAAGAAAACACAATATCAAGCTCACTATCTATTTACAATTTATCAAGTGCTATTCTGGAATATATATATTCAAATAAAAGCCAAGAAAATACAGTTGATAGATTCTTGCTTACAACTAATTATTTGCAATTATATATAAAAGATGGCAAGCTTCAAATAATACTTGCTTGCAATGATTTTGAAGACGATGATTTTGCTTCTCTTTTGTTAATAAATATAAGCAAAAATATAAAACAAAAAGAAGTTTTAACAATTGCTGGACTTCTTTTGTCAAAAGAGTGGGATAAGATTGACAAATTTCTATTAAACAATAAAAAAGTTAATAATCTCTATAAAATATCAAAAAAATCATATACAAATTTTAAAAAATAAATATAAATTAGGGGGCTTAAAGCTCCCCTAAATCAAGGAGAATAAGATGAAAAGTTTTTTAATCATGCTACTAATTTTTGTTTCAGCAAATGCTGATATAGGGAATCAAACTAGCAAAAATAAATCTGAGCAAAACACCATTAGAAAAAGCAAACAGACTTCTAATCAAAATAGCGATTCAACGACTAAGAGCAAAACCAAGGGTAATGAAAAATCAGTGTCAACAACTGCAACAAATACTCTTAGTAAAATTACATCAATGACTCATACTGTTTCTAATAGCAATAATGGAAGTTGGGATATTGTTGTAAATCCTATTCCTCACATATTAAGTGAACTTAGAAATTTAGGATGGAGCAGAGAGGCTTTTTATCTAAAAAATAGTGATATAGGAACATCATATTTTATAGATGAGACTGAAGATATTATAGATATGAATGCAAAATCATTCTATGAATCTAAAGCACAAATGAAAGGTAATTTAAGTAGAGAGCAAACAGAGAAGCTACAAAGCTATATAAATATTTTGCACTATACAGCTAAAGTGATTGAAAAAACTACAAAACAGTTACAAGCATATCCAAATCTTGAAATTGAAAAATTTGATATTGATATGAAAAATGCTATTGTAAAAGCATATAAATCTATTAATAACTACGAGCAAATTCATATATTTAATTGTAATTTTGCAGGTGACTTAAATAGCTATAGTTGTAATAATGGAAAATATACGCTTGTTATAACAAATGCTCTACCACTGCTCTATTTAAATGGAGCAACTTTTTATAGTCCTACTAGCGTTGGTTTTATAAGTCCTACTTTAAAAATATCTTTTGCAAGTAGCACTAACGAGGCATTCTCAAAATTAGCTCAAAATCAAGATAGTAACTCTGTCGCTGGAATGGTAAGAGATTATACAAGTAAACTTATGCAAAAAGGTCATAGTGAAGTAGCTACTAAAATAAGAAATAAATTTGTAGAAAAATCTCTAAATCATGGAGTTAATGCCAATGCAACAACTATTGTTCAGGCTATCAATTCTAGTTCACCTATGGCTGTGTTGAAGTTGTTTCAGTAGAGAATTTTCTCTACTGAACTATATTATTTAACTCAACTTTCGCACATAGATTCCAGTAAATCCATGAAGTTAATATAAGTATTAAAGCCCATAAATAGGCACATTTAGGTATAATTTTGTTACCA
>NZ_JADGFC010000198.1 GCF_016744025.1 Sulfurimonas sp. | reverse complement strand
TTTAAAATCTTTGTATATTTAATTATCTAAAAATTTATTCTAATATAACCCTATAATAGCCAGTTTTATAAATATGAACAAAAAATATTTATTATCATTAATGCAAAAAACAAAATAATAAAAGCTTAATAAAGTACAATTGTGCAAGTAGTTTTTAACTATTAAATTGTATTACAAAGGATTTACAATGAAACTCTCTACAAGAATATTATCAATGATTATTAGTGCGCTAATTGCGTTAACAATTCTTTTAGGACTTTTGTCATCCCATTTCTCAAATGAAGAAGTTTCTTTTTTTACTAAGCAGTATAAAGAAGAACTTATAAAAGCAAGAAAAGCTGAGTTGAAAAGTGAAATGCGTATTGTCTTAAAAGTTGCACAACAAATCTACAAAGATAAAAAAGTAACTGGTGCAGATGATGATAGTATTAAAAAAGCTATAGTCACTAAACTAGAAGAGTTTCGTTTTTTTGATGATAACAGTGGTTATATTTTCGGATACGATTATGATGGAAATAATATTCTCCATGGTATTAACCCTTCTTCTCATGGCAAAAATAAAATGCATGTTCAAGACAGTAAAGGTGTTTTATTTGTTAAAGAATTAATAGATGCTTCAAAATCAAGTGATGGAGGATTTGTTTTGTATGAAGTGTCAAAACGAAAAGGTGGCAAGCCATTTCCTAAGATTAGTTATAGTCTTACTTTTGGACCTTATCAATGGATGTTAGGAACAGGTGTTTATATTGATAATATAGATGCAAATGTTAAACACCTTCAAGAAACAGTTGGAGCTCAGCAGAGACAAGATATGCAATTCTTTACAGGAATTTCCTTTGTAATTACTCTTCTTATTAGTATTATTGCTATTGTTATCATTAGACTCAAAATAACAACACCTCTTAATCAGTTAATTCTTCGTGCTCAAAATTTATCTAGTGGCGATGGTGATCTTACTCACAAACTAGAGGTTAATGGCAAAGATGAAATTGCACAAGCAAGTTTGGCAATTAATGACTTCATTGAAAAGGTACGTATTCTAATTGCAGATGCTAAACAACTTTCTACTGAAAATGCATCTATCGCTCATGAATTATCCACTTCTTCTTTATCAACCGGAAGACGAGTTGAAGATTCTACATCTATCATTCAAAGTACTACTGATAAAGCAGAAAATATCAAAGTTGAAATGCAAGACTCTATTAAAGAGGCAAATAGTAGTAAAGAAGAACTTGAAAAAGCTAATGGTTATATAGAAGAAGCAACTTCTTCTATCACACACCTTTCAGAGCAAATTCAACTAAGTGCAGATGCAGAACTTGGACTATCACAAAGGATAGAACAACTGAGTACAGATGCAGAACAAGTTAAAGAAGTCTTAACTGTTATTAATGATATTGCAGATCAAACAAACTTACTTGCGCTTAATGCAGCTATTGAAGCAGCAAGAGCTGGAGAACATGGTCGTGGATTTGCAGTTGTTGCTGATGAAGTTCGTAAACTAGCAGAGAGAACACAGCATAGCTTAACAGAGATTAATGCAACTATCAATGTAATTGTTCAAGGCATTTCTGATTCTAGTGGTCAAATGACTCAAAATGCTAAACAGATTGAAGAGTTAACTACAGTTGCTAGTGAGGTAGAAACTAAGATTACACAGATGAGTGAATCTATGGGTCATGCAGTAAGTATGTCTGATACAACTGTTAGCAACTATGTAGCAACTGGAGATGATATACAAGGTATTATAGAAAGTGTTACAAATGTGAATAAATTATCTAGTGATAATGCTAGAAGTGTTGAAGAAATTGTTAGTGCTGCAGAACATTTAAATAACATGACTGAAACATTAAATGCTAAATTGTCTGAATTTAGGACATAAGTAATAAGTTAAATAATTACTATTTAGCTTAAAAAACGAAACTTGTTTTTGGGTACGAGATTTTATAACTATATTTTAGTTATAATTCCATTAAAAATCCAAGGATAAGTTTTATGGGAATTCCTCAACCATCATTTTATATGTTTAAATGTGAACAATCGGCTCCTCCAGGTATGCCAAAACCATCATGTGTTACACCTGCAACACAAGACCTTTTTCAGCATCTTGCACAAAGATTAATGAAAGAAGGTATTATGGGAACTGTTCAACCAATACGAACTTCTTGTTTAAACCGCTGTTCTGCAGGTCCAGTTATGTTAGTAGAACCTGGTCATGTTATGTATGCAGGTCTTACTAAAGAAAAAATTGATAGAATAGTAACAGAGCATATACTTGGTGGAAACGTTGTTTGTGAATATGTAATTGATTCTGAGCTGTGGGATGAGCCAATAACTCCTGCTGACATGAAAAAACAGATGGGAATGTAGGAAAAGATAATGACTATAGAAATGTTATACAGCAAAATTCATCGTGCCACTGTTACAGATGCTAACCTAAACTATGTTGGTTCTATTACAATAGATGAAGAGCTTTTAGAAGCTTCAAAGATGAGAGTTGGACAAAAAGTTGAGATTTTAAATGTCAACAATGGTGAAAGATTTTCAACATATACTATCTTGGGCGAAAGAGGCAAAAGAGATATCTGTTTAAATGGTGCAGCTGCAAGAAAAGTTCACAAGGGTGATAAAGTAATTATAGTTGCATATGCAACTTATGATGAAAAAGATCTTGAGACTTACAAACCAAAAGTTGTTATCTTAGATGATAATAATGATATAGATTACGTAGCAGACAGCATCTAATGTTTGGAAATTTAGGCGACATGGGTAAGATGCTCGAGGGTATGCAAGAAAATGCAGGTAAACTTCAATCTGAACTTGAGTCTAAAATCTTTAATGTCAAATGTGGTGGCGGATTAATTGAAGTTATCATGAATGGTAAGGGTGAGGTTATTGATATAAATATTGATGACTCACTTCTTAGTGACAAAGACTCTCTACAAATACTTCTTATTGGTGCTCTAAATGATGCAAATAAGATGGTAGAAGCTAACAGACAAAGTAGTGCTATGGGAATGCTTGGCGGTATGGGTGGTATGAATCCCTTTGGATCAAAATAAATGTTTAGGCTATTTTTAGCTCTAAACTTTCTTCTGTTAAACCTTTTGGCCTGTAAAGGCGGATATGAAGCTTGTAAACTTAAAATAATTGATTCTCAATCTATTAAAAATCAAACATTACAAATCCCAGTTTTAGATAATAAAAGATTAATCTTCTCGAAAAACATTCCTAATGAAAAAATTATAAAACATGATCCTTTTTTATCTCTGTATCTCGTAAAAGATAAGAAAAAATTTAAATACCCTTTTAAGATAAATAATCACCTCTCTCT
>NZ_JADGFC010000197.1:379-3359 GCF_016744025.1 Sulfurimonas sp. | reverse complement strand
ACATTAATTATTACAGGTGATAAAAACTACGCTCCATATACATACTTAGATGCAAAAGGTGAACCAAAAGGTATGCTTGTAGACATCTGGAGAGAATGGGCTAAAGCTACAAACTCAAATATAAAGTTTGAATTTACAGATTGGGTAGAAAGTATAAAAGCTGTTCAAAATGGAAAAGCTGATATTCATAGTGGATTATACACAAACGATTTTAATTTGTATGAAGCAAAGAAAATACATACTACGAGTGTATCACTATTCGCAAAAAATGGTTATACAAAAAAATTAAATAAACAAAGAGTAGGTGTTATTGATCCTTATTATGGAGAAGAACTTAAAAAAATGTACCCAAATGTTAAGCCGGTAATATATAAAAATTATGATTTGCTATTTAAAGATATGAATAGTGATAAATTAGAACTATTTTTTGATTCCACAGAAGCAGTTCTATATGCTAGTAGAACAACAGATTTAGAAGCATTGGCAGAATTAATTTCATTTATTAGCAAAATAATTCACAGTATACAGCAAGAAAGAGGTGCCTCATCAGGTTATATTGGTTCTAATGGTAAAAAGTTTGAATCAAAGTTAAATAATATTGAAAAAAATACTGACGTGGCAAAAGATGAGTTACTTCATAGTATAAAGTTGAATTATAAGTTATTAAAAAACTTCACAGAAATATTTTACTATGATTTTTTTAAAGATCTTTTTAATGAACTCTATACTGTAAGAGAAGATGTTAAAGACTTACGATTAAGTTCTGCAAAAACTCATTCAACATATACTAAAATCATTTCATTGCTACTTTTAAAAATATCTGAACTGACAGATAAAGTTGAAAATAAAAAGTTAATGGATGATCTACATCTATATTCAACAATTCTAATGTATAAAGAGAGTATAGGACAAAAAAGAGCAGCCTTGAACACACTTTTTTTTGAGAATTCTTTCTCTAAAGATACATTTAAAGACTTTTTAACTTCTGATACACAAGAGAGAATTTATTTAAATAATTTTTTACATAATGTAGATGAAACTACAAAAAAATATTACACAAATACTTTAGATTTAGAAGTGCTTAAAAAAGTAAAAAATTATGAACAACTAGCTATAAAAAAATTTAATGGAGAAATTGTTAATGTAGATCCTGAAAAGTGGTCTGAAAGTGTAACTAGAAAAATTAATTTAGTTCAAGAAGTAGAGCTTAGTTTTTTTAATGATATATTAGTTAAAATAGAAGATATTAAATGTGAAAATCTATCTTCATGTATGACAAGAAATCCATATATGATTCTTCCTTTAAGTAATGAATTTTTCTTCCCCATGCGTCCTGCTACATATGATAAAACATTAATCACTCAAATTAATAATGGTTTTAGTCAAATACCAAAAAATAAATATTATTCAGTATTTACTTTAGATGAACTAACTTGGATCGAAAAAAATAAAAATATTAAAGTTGGAGTTGAACAGTGGAATCCTATTGTTTTTTCAAACAATGGAAATGATATAGATGGTATAGCTGGTGATTATATTAAAAAAATACAAAATATTACGGGTATAAACTTTGTAATTATTCCAGGTATTTGGGAAGATCTTTTAAGGGATTTCAAGAATAAAAAGATTGATGTGCTACCTGCAACTTACTATACGAAAGACAAAAGCGTTTATGGATTTTATAGTAGTGCTTACTTTAAGGTAAAAGATTATATTTATGTCAAAGATGAAATAGATAATATTAAATCATTAAAAGATTTAAGTGGAAAAAAACTTGCAATAATTAAAGGATATGGAACAATATCTAAAATCAAAGAAAAATACCCAAAAATTAAAATTGTTTTAACATCGAGTCTAAACGAGTCTATTAATATGTTATTCAATCAAAAAGTTGATGCTATATATGAAAGTGGAATTGTATTTGAAAAAAAGATAAAAGATGAGTTCATTCCAGGAATTAAAGGCTTTCCAACAATATCTTTTAAAGCGCCTACACTTCACTATTTATCTAGAATAGATGAACCTCTTCTTCATTCAATATTAGAAAAATCTTTAAATCATATTGATGAAAAAGAGAAAAAACAAATAAATGAACATTGGTTTATACAGTCTTTAGTAGAAAAGAAAAGTGATGTTCTTAATATTGCATTGTCATATGATAAAGCTCCATTTATGTTTAGTAAAACAAGTAATAAAGGCATAGAAGCGGACTTAATTAGAGAAATCTTAGAATCAGAAGATTACAAGGTTGAGCTTCATCAAATGTCAAGGCTAAATATGGCTAAATTATTAGATATAAATCCTGCTTTTGATGCTATCTCATTACCTTTAAAAGTAAATGATAATATGTTTTATAGTGATGATTTTATATCTTATGAGAACTATGTAATTACACGTAAAAGTGATAATATTAAACTTAATAAGCTAAATGATTTGAAAAAAGTGGATTTTGTTGCATGGAAAGAAGCCTACAATGATTTAGGTGAAGAATTTTACAAATTATTTAATCCTGATAATGGACTTTCTAGATCTAAATACAATGATAGGGTATCACAAAAAGATCAGCATAAATTATTTTTTTCTAAAAAAATAGATGCAATAGTTGTTGATAAAACAACCTTTGAATGGTATAAAATGTCTATGAAAATAGATGATGAATATAATTATCATAAACTATTCCCTCTATCTAAAAGTTATCCAGTTACCTTTAGATCAGAAAAAGTAAGGGATGACTTTAACAAAGGATTAAAAAAAATAAAAGATAGTGGAAGATATGAAGAGATAGTTAATTTTTATCTCACACAGGATATTCGCCCACTACTTAAGTACTCAAATATGATAGCTGATATATCTGGTATATTTATATTTACTGATAAAAAGAAAGAATTGGACAATATTTTGAATGAATTTCTTCAACATCCAGATGTGCTTCATATTGAGATTTTTGACATTGTTAATAATAAAATATTTACTTCTTTAT
>NZ_JADGFC010000197.1:0-369 GCF_016744025.1 Sulfurimonas sp. | reverse complement strand
TTATCAAGCAAAGAAGATATCAAATATTATCAAAGTTCTCCTAGTATTCAAAAAAATATATACATTTCAAATTTGGAAAACAGTTTACAAGTTGGTAAGCTTAAAATTATTTACAAAAAGGATTTCAAAAATAAAAAAGCTAAGCTATTCCCTAAATTAACTTCTTTTGCTGGCTTTACTACAGATGAGTATCAAACAATTAAAAATTCTTACAAAAAGTATGGATTTTCTATAGATACAATAATCCTTACCAAAGAAGAAAAAGAGTGGATTAAAGATCATCCTGTTATAAAGTTTACTGGAGATCCTGACTGGTTACCTTTTGAAGCTTTTAATGAAAAAGGTGAATATATAGGGATAGTTTCTGAG
>NZ_JADGFC010000042.1 GCF_016744025.1 Sulfurimonas sp. | reverse complement strand
AGACAGTTCCTAATCTTGAGTGGTATTTTTTTAGAGATGCGAAACAATAAGAAAAAAAGTTTAAAGTAAAAAATTATGATAAAGAAAAGTGAAGATTTTAGTTTTTTGATTGGTGCCATTATAAGTACATTTATAATGGTGTCTATTTTACTAGCTCAAAATATTGCAAAGAGTGATGATGTAAGTATTAGTACTTCAAAAACAGAATCTATACACTATGTATCTATAATTAACACAACAAAAAAGGTAGAAAAAAAAGAACCAAAAAAACCAATAAAAAAACCACAAAAAAAGAAAAAGAAAGTACTTAAAAAGATAGTAAAGAAACAACAGGTTATAGATGAAAAAGCACTAATACAAAAAAAGTTAGTACAAGAACAAAAGTTACTTGAAGAAGAGCAAAACGAGAAAAGGTTAGAACAAGAGAAATTAGTTCAACTTCAAAAAGAAAAATTAGCCAAAGAAGAAGAGTATAGAAAGTCTCAGTTAGCTAAAAAAAATCTTTTAGAGAAAGAAAAAAATATCTATCTTTCAGAGTTGGCAGTTTGGATTAAAAAACATCTAAAATATCCAAGACAGGCAAGAAGGATGAATCAAGAAGGGGTTGTTGAAATTTCTTTTATTATTACAAAACAAGGAGATATCAAGTCGGTAGAGATTGGTTCTCCTTGTCCATATAAGAGGTTAAATGCGGCAGCAAAATCGCTTTTAGTTAAGTTAAATCGTTTTAAGCCATTACCTGAAAATTTAGATAGATGGGAACTTAATGTACCTATAATTTACGCACTTAAGGATTAATCAGATGCAATATTATTTAGATAAGGGTGGAGTTATTATGTATATTTTATCTGCTATGGCAATGCTAGCAACTGTAATAATTATATGGAAAATAGCTTCTATAACACTTTTTAAATTTCGTACAAAAGATATAGACTTACCATCAGACAGAGCAGAGTTAAGAGCAGCTGCTTTAATAGCACCACTTGAAATAGGATTAACGACTTTAAAAATTGTATCAACAATATCTCCACTGTTAGGGCTTCTTGGTACTGTACTTGGAATTTTTATGGCATTTGAGGGAATCATGGTTCATGGTCTAGGTGATCCTACTCAATTTGCTAAAGGTATTTCAACGGCACTTATCACTACGGTTGGTGGCTTAGTTGTAGCTATCCCAGCATATGTATTTTATAACTACTTTATTGGTGCATTAGATAGAACCGAGCAATTGTTAACACAAAAGATAGCAGGAATTCATGAAACGTCGTGAGCCATTAGGGTTAGATATGACTCCTGTAGTTGATATTGTATTTATTCTGTTGATATTTTTTCTTGTCAGCTCAGTTTTTAAAAAAGAAGAACTTGCTCTTATGCTTGAGTTACCAAAAGCAGGCGCTAGCAAAGAGATAAGTGAGGAAAAAACTCTAAGTATCGAGTTGTCAAAAGATTCACTCGCAGTTAATGGTAAAAAAATTGTATATGAAGAGGTAATAGCTGAAATATTACCTTTAGCTAAAGAAGGAAAAATGATAATGTTTTATATAGACAAAGATGTTCCATATTCACGTGTTGTTCGTATATTAGACCTATTAAAAACACACTCTTTAAATAAACTAGCATTAGTTACAAAAGAACAATAGTAGAAAAAACAAATTATAAGGAGAGGCGGTTAAAGACAGTAGTTTTATAAAAAGTAATTTTTTATATTTATCTAATGATAATAGTTATTGTTATCATCAATTGGAGAAAAAATGAACAAAAAAATATATTTGAGTCTGTTAGTAAGTGGTTTACTCATAAACACTTTAAATGCTGCAGATGATTTAAAAAATGTTATCGTAACAGCAAAAACACAAAAATCAGCTTTAGATACTGCAGGAAGTTTTTCTGTAATAACACAAGAAGATATACAAAGAACAGGAGCTTCTTCAATTAAAGAAGCCTTAGAAGGTGTTGTTGGACTAAATATGGGTGTGAATAGCTCATCATTAAATGGAAGACAAACTATTAACATCCGTGGTAATGATTCTAAAAATACTCTTATCTTAGTAGATGGAGAAAGAATTTCTGGAAGTGATGCTCAAATAGGGCATAGTAATTTTCAATATAACTGGATACCTATGAATGCTATATCAAAAATAGAAGTTATTCGTGGGCCAATGAGTGCTCTTTATGGTTCTAATGGTATTGGTGGAGTTATAAACATAATAACTAAAAAACCAATAGAAGAAATACAAGGCGAAGTCACTTTAGAAGCAGGAAAAGCCTCAAGGGATGAAGGAGAAAATGTTGACGCTTCAGTATCTGTAGGTGGAAAAATAAATGATAAATTTTCTATTATTGGGTATGCAAATTCTAAGTCCTTAAAACCTGAAAGTATGAATAGTACTACAATAATAGAAGGTAAAAAAGTGCAAAATGCAATGTTGAAGGCTTGGTATGATATTGATTCTACTCAGCAAGTAACAGCATTTGCAATTTTAGGAAAAGAAATAAGAAAAACAAGTACATATAATGAGCTCAATAATATAGATAAGTATCATTATTCAATAGGGTATAAAAAAGAATTTGATGATATTGCTTTAAACACAAAATATTATAATAATACTTCAAATACACATACAGATCAATTTTCATATACTCATGAGATGAGTGATGACACATTTAATACCGAATTGGAAATTGCTTCATTTGCAAATAATTTTATAGTTTTTGGTGCAGAGTATAGAATAGAGAAATATAGAAAAAGATATGATAGTGCTTCTGATGACGCAACAAAAGGTTTTGAAGATTCTATTAATTATGCATCAGTATATTTTCAAGATGAAATAGAACTTGGTGAAGATACTATAGTGACTGTTGGTGCTAGATATGACAAGCATCAAAGGTTTGGTGCAGAGGTGTCCCCTAAGGCAAATGTTGTATATAAGTTAAACGATAACAGCAGACTCAAAGCTGGATATGGACATGGATTTAATGCCCCCACAGTTACTCAAAATTCTAGTGAATATACTACTTCTATTCCTATAGCATTTTATTCATCTGGAGCTCCATTTTATGGTGCACCAAAAACTATTACTAGGTTTGTAGGTAATGATAATTTAAAACCTGAAAAATCTGATACATTCGAACTTGCTTATGATTATGAAAAAGATTCATCGGTGTTTAAAGCAAGCTACTTTCACACAGAACTTACAAATCTAATCGAAACACTTTATACAGGTGATACTGTAGCAGGTATAATAACATATAGAGAAACTACTTATGCAAATGTAGGAAAAGCTAGAATTGATGGTGTGGAATTAGAATATGCTCAAAATAAAATATTAAATCAAGTCGATTTAAATTTTAATTATACATTTCTTGATACTGAAAATAAAGATACAGGAAAAGAATTATTTAATAGACCATCTCATACTGCTAATTTAAAGTTTTCTGCTGAACTTGCATGGGAAGTTGGTACTAATTTTCGTGTTAATTATGTTGGTAAACAAACTGCTTCTGATGGTGAAAAATTAGATCATTATACTACTCTAGGGCTACAATTTTCTAAAGAGTTTATGAAAGACTTTACAGTTCGAGCTGGAGCTGATAATTTAAGTGATGTAAGAAAAATCGGTAATAGTGATAATTTCTACATTAGAGGTCGTTATGTCTATGCTAAATTAAGTTATGAATTTTAAATAAAATCCCATATATTGATTAAAGTCAATGATAATTAATATCAATATGCTATTATTTGATACTTAATTCATATTGGAGATATTTAATGAAAAAATTTATACATATGGGGCTGTTATCAATACTGTTTATAATAAGCTCCTTACAAGCAGATGCAAGAGTAGACAAGATAGTTATTGCCGGACCATTTGCATCTGTATCACATCCTCTGCTTCACATGATACAAACACAAGCTCTTAAAGATGTTGCAAAAGAAGTAGAGTTTAGACTTTGGAAAAATCCTGATGAACTTCGCGCTATTGTAATCAAAGGCGATGTTGATTTTGTTGCTATCCCTACAAATACAGCAGCAATCTTAAATAACAAAGGCGTTGATATTCAACTTCTTAATGTTTCTACTTGGGGAATTCTTGGAATGATTAGTAGAGATCCTAATCTAAAAACTCTCAAAGACTTTAAGGGCAAAAAAATTGCAGTTCCTTTTCGTGCTGACATGCCTGATATAGTTTTTAAACAACTTCTAAAAAAGCAAGGACTAGATCCTAAAAAAGATTTTGAGTTAGTATATGTAAGCTCTCCTATAGATGCTATGCAGATGCTAATCCTTAGAAGAATCGATCATTCACTTTTAGCAGAACCTGCTATCTCAGTTGCTCTTCGTAAAACAAAATCATTTCCAGTAAGTGTAATTGCTCCTGATTTATACAGAAGTGTAGACCTGCAAGACGAGTGGGCAAGAGTTTTCAATACTGACAACAGCATCCCACAAGCTGGTATGGCAGTTCTCGGTCGTATGAGTAACAAAAAAGTCATCGCGCGTTTTATGGAGGAGTATGACAAATCATTAGCGTGGTATATGTCTCATCCACAAGAAGCAGGAGTTTTAGTTGCAAATAAAATAGACCTTCTGAGCGAAGAAGGTGTAGCTGACTCTATAGCGCATATAAATATGAAAAGTATTACAGCTGTAGATGCAAAAGAGAAAATGGAGTTTTTCTTCAATGTATTAAAAGAAGAAGATCCTAAAAGTATAGGCGGACAGCTTCCTCAAGATAGTTTCTACTATAAAGCTAAGTAGATGAAGTTTGCTCTAAAAATATTAAAAGATTTTCCAGCTTACCTTTGGAGTGGTTGGGGAGCGATAGCTTCTATACTTCTTTTTGTAGCTTTTTGGGATGTTGGAAATCAGGTTTATGGAGACTTGGTTCTTCCTTCACCATTAGAAACATTTCAAACCTTAGCTCTAATGCTTCAAGATGAAGAAATCATAGCAGAGATAAATACAACCCTGTATCGTGCATCTGTAGGTTTTGGCATCTCTTTACTTATTGGTTCTATTTTGGGTCTCATCGCAGGTTTCTTCGCAACTGCATCTATGATGAGCCGTCCTATAGTTACTATACTTGTAGGTATGCCTCCTATCGCTTGGATAGTTTTGGCGATGATCTGGTTTGGTATGGGTGATGAGACTGTTATATTTACTGTAATCGTTGCATCTTTTCCTATTATATTTGTAGGAGCACTTCAAGGAACACGTACACTTGATGGTGATTTAAAAGAGATGGCAGATAGTTTTAACCTACCTTGGCATATGAAGTTTTTTGACGTATATTTTCCGCATATTTTTTCTTACGTTTTTCCTGCATGGGTTAGTGGTCTTGGTATGGCTTGGAAGATAGTTGTAATGGCTGAACTCTTAGCAACAAGTGATGGTATCGGAGCGACTTTAGCAGTTGCCAGAAGCCAGCTAGATACTCCAACAGCATTGGCTTTAGTTGTAATCATGATAGGTTCACTTATGTTTGTTGAGTACATCATACTTGAACCAATTAAAAGAGAGGTTGAGTTATGGAGAAGTTAGAAGTAAAGAGATTAAATCATCACTTTGGTTTTACGGAAATCCTTCGTGACATAAACTTTACGCTTGAAAAAGGTGAAGTTCTCTCCGTTGTTGGACCTAGTGGTGGTGGTAAGACTACTCTTATGCATCTATGTGCTGGTCTTTTAGATGTAGAAGAGGGAAGTGTTACAAATACATTTACAAGTAGTTCTTTTGCTTTTCAAGAAGCGAGACTTCTTCCTTGGAAAAATGTAATAGATAACATAGCCCTAGGTCTCTTAGCATCTGGAGAAAAAAGCAGTGTTGCCATAGAAAAATCACGTAAGATAGCTCTACAGTTTGGACTAGAAGAGCAAGACTTTGATAAGTTTTCAAAAGATTTGAGTGGTGGTATGAAGCAAAGAGTTAGTTTTGCAAGAGCTTTAGTTGTTAAACCTTCTCTGCTCTTTCTTGATGAGCCATTTTCTGCTTTAGACATCGGACTCAAAAAAGAGCTGCAAGCCATACTTATAGATATGATTTCTAAAAAAGAGATAAGTATACTTTTTATCACTCATGATTTGATGGAAGCCATAAGACTTAGTGATGAGATACTTCTTTTAAAAGCTGACCCCGGTCACATAGTTAAGAAGTTCTCTTATGAACTTTCTCAAAACCAAAGAGATGACAAGTATGTTTACGGTGAAAGTGCAAAGATACTACAAGATGTAGAGATAATAGATACGTTTGAATTGGAGTTAAAGTAATGAGCGAATTAGAACAAGAACAGAAATTACACGCTACAAATCACTATCTTTATTATCCTGATGAAAAAGACATTCCTCCATATTTAGCCTATGGATTTAGACCAGTATTTTTACTGCTTGCTCCATATATGATAATAACTATGCTTCTTTGGGGTTTAGTTTGGAGTGGAATTTTAAATATACCTTTTATGAATAATATTGTAATTTGGCATGTATATGAGATGCTATTTGGCATCTTAACTGCTGGAGCAATGGCTTTTTTAACTACAGGTATTCCGGAACTTTTTCCGGGCATGGTTCCTTTTGTAGGAAAGAGACTAAAGTACATCATGATTCTTTGGGTGGCTGGAAGAGTTAGTTTTTGGTTTATGGATATACTTGGTGTATATATAGTTGCATTTTTAAACCTTGCTATGCTTGGCTGGCTTATCTGGTTTGCAAAAGATGCAGTTTTAGATAAACTCCAACGTCATGCATCTCTAGGTTATACACTTTTAGCTCTGTTTATCATAGAAGCTTGGTTCTTTGCATCTCAGGCAGGACTTGCATCTACAGACTCTATGAGCATCTTAAAAGTTGCACTTGGTGCTATTGTTATCTTAATCCTTTTAGCACTTAGACGTGCAAATATGGAATCAATAAATGAGCTTATGGAAGATAAGGGTATCGATGATATTTATATCTCAAGACCTCCAAAAACAAACTTGGCAATATTTGCGGTAATTGTTTTTACAATAGTAGAGTTTTTATATCCACAGAACTCAGCACTTGGCTGGTTAGGATTAGCCGTTGGAGCTTCAATACTTGGAATAACAGCTGATTACGCTCTAAAAGATGAGTTTATTTTAAATCAGCCATTTGTAATTTACCTTTCATCTATATTTGTAATGCTTTCTCTTGGCTACGCTCTTATGGGATGGGATTTACTAAATCCTAACATAGATGCTATTAATCACTTTAGACACTTCATAACAAGTGGAGGAATAGGGCTTTCTTATATGGTAGTGATGATAATAATAGGTACGATTCATACCGGAAGACATCTAACATCAAATATTTATACGCATCTGATGGTAGGGCTTATAATTGTAGCAACGCTTATGAGAAGTCTAATCCCATTTTTTGAGGAGTATATGAGCGAGTTATATCTTTTCTCTTCTATTATATGGACTATACCGTTTATGATTTATATAAAAGTGTTCTATTCATTTTTAATGAACCCAAGAGCCGATGGAATAAAAGGCTAATTCTTTCCTACCATACACCAATAAATATTAAAACAATAATCATTATCATAATTATTTAAGTTCTTTTTTTGTATTATTTCAAATATAAAGGAATATATATGAATTTAAATAAAAATATAATTACATCAATAATGAGTAGCGAAAATTATGGTGTATGTTATGAACCAGTAATTAATTTACAAGATATGAATATAGTAGGATATGAAGCACTCAGCAGATTTAAGATAGGAAGAAAACTAATATCTCCTGCAGACTTTTTTAGAACTATACATGAAGATATAGAACTATTTTTTTATATAGAGACTATACTAAAGAAGTTTCAATTAGATAATCGTCCTAGTGGTAGAAAACTTTTTCTTAACTTAGACCCAGATATTGCAATAGAACCAAGTCACACATCTTTTTGGGTGAAGCTATTTAATAAACAAAAAGAAATAATTATAGAAATCATAGAGAACTCTGATGAAGAAAGCGCAAAGGACATAGAAGACTTTATGGACTGGATGGATGAATATAATATTCCATACGCTTACGATGATTATGCAAAACCAAATAGTATGTTTTTTTCATCTCTTTTACATAGAGCAGATACAATAAAACTTGATATAGATTTTTTAAGGATAATTAAGAAAAATCATAACTACATAGAAATTGCAAAAGGAGTTGTTAATTATGCTAAAGCATCTTCAAAATATACTGTTTTAGAAGGTGTAGAAACTCAGTCAGATTTAGATTTGGCAAAGGAGATAGGTGTGGACTTTGTTCAAGGCTATTTGTTTAAATCTAAATTTATAACTAAATGGAAAAGTTAGTATTAAGAGAATCTTTATCTAATTCTATCAAACGAAAAACAATGAATGGATACCTTTATCCTTGAAAAAAGTAGCAGTATAGGGCACAAAGCCCTTAATCAGAAAACTTGCCTTGATTTTTTATGCCATTACAAGTACAATGAAAGCTTGACTATAATAAATAGTTATATTTTAAAATTGGAGTCATTTATGATGATTAACAGTAAAAAAATCGTAGGTTTAAGTTTAGCGTTGTCTTTAAGTGTACCAGCTTTTGCTGCACAGTTTATTACGATAGGAACAGGTGGAGTTACAGGAACTTACTATCCGACTGGTGGTGCTATTTGTCGTATGATGAATAAAAATAAAAAAGAAACTGGCATAAGATGTTCAGTAGAATCAACTGGTGGTTCAGTTTATAATGTAAATAATATAAATGCAAATGAACTAGATTTTGGTATTGCTCAAAGTGATACAGCATATCAGGGTTACAACGGAGAAGGTAAATTTAAAGGTAAGGCAGTTACTGGATTAAGATCAGTTCTAGCTATTTATCCTGAGTTACTTGCATTTGTTGTTAGAAAAGACTCTGGCATTAAAACTATGTCAGATACAAAAGGTAAAAAGTTAAATATAGATATTCAAGGTTCAGGAACAAGAATGTCAGTTGACACTGTTTTTGATGCTCTTAACATTAAAACTTCTGATTTAGCACTGGTAAATGAGCTAAAGGCTTCAGAAGGTCCAACAATGCTTAAAGATAATAAGATTGATGGTTACTTCTATACAGTTGGTCATCCAACTGCAAACATCATGGACGCTGCAAACTCTGTAGATATCGATCTTATAGCAATTGATGGAAAAGCTATTGATGCATTAGTATCAAAGTATGCTTATTACGCAAAAGGTGTTATTTCTGGAACTTTTTACAAAGGTGTTAAACATGACACTCCGAGTATTGGTGTAAAAGCTGTTTTAGTTACTAAGAACACTATTAATGAAGAATTTGTTTATCAAATTGCTAAAACAATTTTAGATAACTTCGATGAGTTTAAAGCTCTTCATCCAGCATATAAAACTATTACTAAAGAATCTTTATTAGATGGTTTAGCTGTTCCTCAACATCCAGGAGCAATTAGAGCATTTAAAGAAGCAGGGATTATAAAATAAAACCTATTCAAAATAAAGAGAGTATTTATGACTGAAACTAAGCATCTTGATGAAGAGTTCATCGAAACAGAAGAAAGGCTTACAGAGAAATTAGAAGGTCAAAGAACCCTAGATGAGAGTTCTTGGCAGCACTGGTTGATTATGATTATTGCATTTATGTGGTCAGCATATCAAATATATGTAGTAGTGGTACCAACAAATAGTGTTTTTGTAAGAACATTTCACCTTGCTTTTGCACTCTCTTTGGCATTCGCAATGTATCCTATGTTTAGAACAAAAAAGACTATGACAACTATACCTTGGTACAATTTTTTACTAGGGCCATTAGCTGTTATGGGAGCACTGTATATTTTCGCAAATTATGATGCTCTAAATGCTAGAAGTGGTGCTTGGTCACATCTTGATGTTGCTATGGGACTTGGAACTATTTTCCTACTTCTAAAAGCGGCTAGACGTACTCTTGGTATGGCATTACCTGTAATCGCTGTAATTTTTATGGCTTATGATTATTTAGGGCCATATATGCCTGACTTGATCGCACATAAAGGTGCGAGTATAAATAAGATAGTTGGTCAAATGTACCTTACAACTGAAGGTATTTTTGGAGTACCTTTAGGGGTTAGTGCTAGTTATGTTTTCTTATTTGTGCTTTTTGGAGCTCTTTTAGAGCGTGCAGGAGCAGGAAAATACTTTATTGATTTATCTTATGCGCTTTTAGGTCGATATGATGGAGGACCGGCAAAAGCATCTGTTGCGGCATCTGGTATGATGGGAATTATCTCAGGTAGTTCAATCGCCAATACGGTAACAACAGGTACTTTTACAATTCCTTTAATGAAAAAACTTGGTTTTCCAGGTCACAAGGCTGCAGCTGTTGAAGTTGCTGCTTCGACCAATGGTCAGCTTATGCCTCCTATTATGGGTGCTGCGGCTTTTATCATTGCTGAGTTTTTAGGTCTTAATTATACTGATGTAATTATGGCTGCTGCTATTCCGGCTTTTGTAAGTTATTTTGCACTTTTTTATATTGTGCATTTAGAAGCAAAAAAGCTTGGTCTTAAGGGTGAAGACCCTTCTAAATTAGATAAAGCGTTTACAGTTTTTAAAAGTGGTATTCACTATATTGTGCCAATATTTTTCTTGATGTATACGCTTATCGTGCTTAGACAGTCTCCTCAAATGGCAGCATTTAACGCTATTGGCTTTATGATGCTTATTATGGTTGTTCAAAGACCTGTATATGCATATCTAGAGGGAAGAAAGTTAGATGCTTCTGTATTTATGAGTGGATTTGCTGATATTGGACATGGTATGGTTAATGGTGCAAGAAATATGGTTCCTATAGCAATTGCAACAGCAGTTGCTGGAATTGTAGTTGGTTCAGTAACTCTTACTGGTATTGGTCTTGTTTTAGCAGAAGTTATAGAGGAATTGTCGGGTGGATATATAGTAGCTGTACTTTTCTTTACAGCAATTGTTTCTCTTGTACTTGGTATGGGACTTCCAACAACGGCAAACTACATAGTAATGGCATCTTTAACGGCGCCTATTATTATGACTCTTGCCGGAGATTTGGGTTATATAATTCCGGCAATAGCCGCTCACTTATTTGTATTTTATTTTGGAATACTCGCGGATGATACGCCTCCGGTTGGAATGGCCGCCTACGCGGCCGCAGGAATAGCAAAGAGTGATCCTATTAAAACAGGATTACAAGGTTTTGCTTATGATATAAGAACTGCAATTCTTCCTTTTGCATTCTTTTTTAACAATAAACTACTTCTTATTGCTGGAGTAGACGCGCTAGATCCGAACAACCCATCTTTATGGCAATGGATTACAAATCCAGTAGAGATAGCGTTAATCTTTTTCACAGCCGCTGCTGGAATGTTCGCATTTTCTTCAGCAACACAAGGTTGGGTTATAAGACAAACAACAATGCTTGAAAGAGTATTGTTGTTAGCAGTGGTACCATTTATGCTTGTACCTAATATGACTTCAGAATGGTTTATGCTTGGGGATGAGTATTTATCATATGTAGTAGGTTTTATACTTTATGCTGCAGTATATATTATGCAAAAAAGTAAAATTAAAAAAATAACAATAGGAATATAAATGAAAAAAATAATATTATCTGCAATAGCAGTTATGTCTATCTCAGGTACAGTTCAAGCTGCTGATACAATCACGGACTCTTTAACAAACGGTAAGTTTACAGTTGATGCAAGAGTATACTACTTTGACAGAAGTTTTGATACAGATGGAAAAGATAATGCAACAGCTCTAACAGCTGGTGGTATTATGAAGTATGTTAGTGATAATTATATGGGCTTAAATGCTGGACTAGCTTATTATTCAAGTAATAAAATTGGTGGTTTATACTCAAAAGAAGGTGGAGTAGGTACTTCAGCATTACAAAGTGATGGTGAGAATATTAATATTCTTGGTGAGGCATACTTAGAATATAAGATAGCTAATACTATGTTAAAAGTTGGTCGTCAAGGACTTTCAACTCCAATTATTAATCAGTATGATGCTCGTACAGCCCCTACAGCTTTTGAAGCAGTAATTGTTCAAAACAAAGATATTCCAGATACTACTCTAGAAGTGGGTTATGTTTGGGCTAGTACATCTATTGGATCTAGTAGTAATGACTTTGTGGATCATGATGATACATGGGGAGATGCAGGTTTAGCATATATTTCAGTTTCTAATAATAGTTACAAGCCTTTAAAAGTAAGAGCACAGTATGTTCAAGCTTTATCAGATACTTATGATGTTAACAGCACAAGTGCTGGTACTGGTGTTGATATCTCAGTAACAAATTATAGATATGTTGATGCTAATTATGCAGTTCCATTTGGAGAAAAAACTTATGTAAAAGCACAGTATGGTGGTAACACTTATCAAGCTTCTGGTGCTGATAATTCACTTATGATTGGTGCTGGAGTTGGTACTACAGTTAGTATTGTTGACTTAGCGTTAGTATTTAATCAGATTAAAGATAATGTATTTGCAACTATTCAAGCTGGACCAATGTATACAGATTGGCAACAAGGATATGGTGACTACGAACCAAGTACTGCATTTGGTGGATACGCTGTAGTTCATCCTATTGATAGTTTAAGTTTAAAAGGTGGTTATGTAGTTGTTTCTGCTGATGAAGATTCTACTACAGATGATTATTCTGAAATTAACTTTGATGTAAAATATGCAATCAATACAATTTCAAATATTAGAGTTAGATACTCTATTAAAGATGTAACGACAGATTCTGACGGTGATGACAGAACTGACTTTAGAGTTATTTACGGTGTAAAGTTCTAATTTAATAATAAAGACAAAAAAACTTTACAGAATCTCGTTCTTAGCCATGGTATAATTTATGCTTATACCAGCTAAGACCGCGGAGTGATTTATGCTTGGGGGTGAGTATTTATCATATGTAGTTGCTTTTATTTTTAAGTAAAAATAAAATTTAAAAAAACAATAGGAATATAAAATGAAAAAATTAATATTATCTGCAGTGGCTGTTATGTCAATGGCAGGGGCAGTTCAAGCTGCTGAAACAATTTCTGAATCTTTAACAAATGGTAAATTTTCAGTTGACGCAAGAGTATACTATTTTGATAGACGTTTTGATAAAACTGGTACAATGAATGCAACATCTTTAACAGCTGGTGGTATTATGAAGTATGTTAGTGATGATTATATGGGCTTTAATGCTGGTTTTGCTTACTATTCAAGTAATAGTATCGGCGGTGTATATGATAAATCTGAAGGAACAGGGTCTTCTAATTTACAAAGTAATGGTGATAATATTAACTTACTTGGTCAAGCATACTTAGAATATAAGGTTGCTAAAACTATAATTAAAGTTGGTCGCCAAGCACTTTCAACTCCAGTTATGAATGGATATGATGCTCGTACAGTACCTACTGCTTATGAAGCAGTTGTTGTAATAAATAAAGATTTACTAGATACAACAATAGAATTAGATTATGTTTGGGCGAGTACAGGTTTTGGATCTAAAAATAATGACTTTTTAGATAATGAATCATCATGGGGAGAATCAGGATTAGCATCTATATCAGTGATAAATAATAGCTATGAGCCTTTAAAAGTAAGAGCACAATATGTTCAAGCAGTATCGGACACTTATGATGCCAATGGAACAACAGCTGGTCAAGATCAAGATATTACTGTTACAAATTATAGATATGCAGACATTAACTATGCAATACCGTTTGGTGAAAAAACTTATCTTAAAGCGCAGTATGGTGGGAATAGTTATAAAGCATCTGGTGCTGATGATTCTATGATGGTTGGTGTGAAAGTTGGTACAACAGTTAGTATTGTAGATTTAGCTTTACTATTTAATCAAATTCAAGATAATGATTTTAAAGAAGTTAGATCTGGTGTAATGTATTCAGCTTGGCAAATAGGGTATGATGACAAAGAACCAAGTACTGCATTTGGTGTTCAAGTTATTCTTAAGCCTATGGCTGGATTAAGCCTAAAAGCTGGTTATGTAGATGTTTCTTCTGATGAAACACTTAAAAAAGATGATTTTACTGAAGCAAATTTTGATGGAAAATATGCTCTTAACAGTATTTCAAACATAAGAGTTAGATATTCAGTTAGAAATGTAAGTAGTGCGGCTAAGGATGATACTGGTGTAAATGACAGAACTGACTTTAGAATTATTTACGGTGTAAAATTCTAGAGTAAATTAAAGAAGGGTATCTTCCCTTCTTTAAACCTGACAACCTACTTTTATTAAATCCTCACGCTAAAACAATCACTAAAATAAACTATTTATATTCTCATATTAACTGATAAATTACTTCATATTTTTAGTACTAAAATTTACAATGATTTTTTGCTTCTATTTATATAGATTATAATAAAATACAAGCTTATTAAAAATAATATTTAGATTGAAATTTGAATATAAATAAAAAGGGAAAAATTAATGAAAATAAATAAATTTTCAAGAATTGGTTTTATTCTTGCAGCTGCAGGTTCAGCAGTAGGATTAGGTAATATATGGAAGTTTCCATATATTACAGGTGAGTACGGTGGAGGGGCTTTTGTTTTAGTATATCTTCTTGCTATGTTATTTATTGGTCTAACTATATTTATAGCAGAGGTAGTGATAGGTCAGACTTCAGAAGCAAATGTTGCAACATCTTTTGTGACAATGTCAAAGACAAAAAATAAAAACTGGAAATTTGCTGGTTTTATGCTTTTTACAGGTTTAATAATACTGTCTTTTTACTCTGTTGTATTGGGATGGATATTAAACTATGTATTTATATCATTTAGTGCTCTTCCTACTGATCCTGAAGTGGCTGCAGCTACCTTTACGAACTTGATTACAAAAGAAACAAATTTACAGATATTTTTTCATACAATTATTTCAGCTACAGTTATTTTTATTGTATTAAAAGGTATTAAAGACGGTATAGAAAAAGTAAACCTTATTTTGATGCCTCTTTTAGGTCTTATATTAGCAGGTCTGTTGATTTATGCAATTACACTAGATAGTTTTAGTGAAGCAGTAGAGTTTATGTTTATTGCTGATTGGTCTAAGATAGATGAAAATGCCCTTTTAGCAGCGCTAGGACAAGCTTTTTTCACTCTTTCTCTTGGAGTTGGTACTATTATGACATATTCAGCATCTTTACCAAAAAATGCTAACTTTGTTAAGTCTTCTGTTCTTGTTGCTATTATTGATACTACTATTGCTATAGTAGCAGGACTTATTATCTTTACTTTCCTTTTTGAAGCAGATGCAAAGAGTTCAGCAGGTCCAGGTTTAGTATTTATATCTTTACCACTTATTTTTTCAGGTTGGGGAATACTTGGTCAAGTTATAGCTGTTGCATTTTTCTCTGCGCTAGTATTTGCAGGTATAACATCGGCTGTTTCTATGATAGAACCTTCTTTAATGTTCTTTATCGAAAGATTTAATATGACAAGAAAAAAAGCAGTTGTAATCTGTGGCTCTGTTTTTTACTCTTTAGGTATCGTAGCTTTACTTTCTATGTCTGAAGCTTATGGGCCTTCACTCACATTCTTTGGTAAAAATGCATTTGACTGGATGGATTATATAACATCATCAATTACTATGCCAATTGCCGGTATATTAATAAGTGTATTCTTAGGTTACTATGTTGATAAACAACTATTACATGAAAAGTTTACAAGATTTGTACCAGAGTTTATTTTTAATATTTGGTATATTCTAATAAGATATGTAGTTCCATTAGCAATCATAGTGTTATTTCTTAATAAGCTTGGGGTTATATAGTAATCGTTGCTTAATAATGTGCCCCGAATGGGGCATGATATAGTTAGTTTATAATTTAAAAATAGTATTATTTTTTTAGTGTATTCAAAGTACTATTATTTCCCTCATCTCTAGCTTTATAGTTAATAAGAAAGTCACCTTTTCCTCTACCTTTAGAAAAACTACTTTTGTATCCATAACCTTCAACAATGAATCTTGTTTTTTGTCTTGCATCCTCAGTTTTCCATTTTTCATATTCTATTCTATAAAGAGCACTATACATTTGTGCTCTTCCTGTTCCATGGTAGCAATGAATTAGAACTGGATAATTATCTTTATTATCTAGAATTTCAAAGAACTTAGTAAGAGTTTTTTTATTAGGTACCTGTCCTGATGGGATATTTACATGATTTATACTAAGATTATTTTTTTTATTTATTCTATTGATAGCATTATCTTCTGCATCTATATTTTTTTGTTGTGCTGGATTGAGGGCATCTTGAACACCTGGATCCATTAAATCTATAACAGTTTTAATATTATGTTTTACAAGATAATATTCAAGTTTATTGGGTTTAATCATCCCTGATTTATATACCTTATCTTTACTTATCTCTTCAAATCTATAGTCGAAATGTACATGATATACATAATAAGCCGCAATAGCTAAAATTACTATGAAAAGTACTTTAAATATTGTTTTCATTTTGAACCTTTTTTATAATTTCTTTAAATCCCCAAGAACGTCTAGAAGCAATTACATCAGTATGATTCATATCTACAATCATAAGCTCTTCTTTATTTCCAAGGTGTTGTAATAGGTCTCCATTTGGAGATGCTAAAAGTGAGTCACCGTAAAATTTCCAGTTGAAATCCTTATCCGTATACTCACCAATACGGTTTGCTCTTAAGATGTAACAGTTATGTACAAATGCACGAGAAAGAATAAGAGTTTTCCATCTCTCATATGAATCAAAAGTAGAGACACTTGGAAGTAGTATGCAGTCTATGTTTTTACTTGAAAGTTCAGCAAAAACTTCATCAAAATGAAGTTCAAATCCACTCATAATAGCAAACTTAAACCCATCTATTTTAAATACCATAGGTGACTCAATAGCTTTTGTGTCATTTTGAAAAAACTTTTCTTCATTCCAATGTGTGTAGTTTATTAGAAGTTGTTGTTGATAATAGGCAGTAGAAGAGGGTGCAAACTTAGCTACAGTTTTATATACTTTTTGTTTTTTAACAATGACTAGTGGAGCAATTATTGTCATGCTGTATGTAGAAGATAATTCTCTTAAAACCTTGCTTTGATGCTCAGCTTGCTCTTTTATCATAGAGACAGAAAGAGTTTCTAACTCTTTGAAAAATGGATTTAAGATATACTCACCAAGTAGAAGAAGTTTTACACCTTTTGTGTTTGCAATTCTTATATAATTGTAGAGCTTAGTACTACTCATACCTTGTGCGCTTAGTTGTAGTACTGCTGCTCTCACTAACTGCTCTTTATTTCTTTTATTTTTATTACTGCATCTTCGAGTATTTTTTGAGCTTGAGCTAGTTCACCCATTCCTTTTTCATACTCTTTAACACTATTTTCAAGTGTAATTTCAGGATTCATTAGATTCTCTAAAGTTTTTTTTGCATTTTCTAGTTTAGTCTCAAAATCTTGTGTCTTATTCATCTAGTGCTTCCTTTACATAGTCTTTAAATTTATCTAGCTCTACTAAGAAAGCATCATGCCCATAATCACTATCTATGTCTATATAGTTATAGTTCTTATTTCCTATTTCACTAAGGGTAGATGCTATCTCTTTCATCTCTTTATTTGTAAATAAGATATCACCTTTAAAACTTATAAGGTGGACCTTAGCAGTAACTTTTTTTAGTGCTTCTTGTAGAGAATCATATCCACGAGAAAGATCAAAAATATTTATCGCTTTTGTCACATAAAGATAAGCCAAAGGGTCAAACCATTTTGTAAAATTATAACCATTGTACTCTAAGTATGACTCAATTTGGAACTTTCCAAAAAGCTCGTAAAGACCATCTGTTCTTTTATACTCTCTACCAAATTTATTTGCCATTGATTCAGGAGATAAGAAGCTAATATGACCAGCCATACGACCAACAGCCATACCTGAAAGTCCTTGCTCTCTTATAACATCTGGGTCATAATAACCTTGTTTAAAATCAGGGTCTTTTAGGATAGACTCTTGAGCAACTTTATTAAAAGCAATAGCCCAAGGTTGAGTTGCATGAGTTGCCGCCATAGGGATGATTTTTTCTGTAAAATTTGGAAAGTGTACTGCAAACTGAAGAGCTTGCATCCCTCCCATTGAACCACCGATAATAGCGTGAACTCTATGGATATTAAGTCTGTCAAAAAGGATACGTTGAGCTTTTACCATATCCTTGATAGTTACAACAGGAAATTTGTAACGGTAGTGGTCGTGATGAGGGAGTTGCATACTCATAGGGCCAGTTGAACCAAAACAACTACCAATTACGTTTGAACAGATTACAAAATACTTGTCTGTATCTATGGTTTTACCTGAACCTATAAGTCCATCCCACCAACCAGCTTTAGTTTCATCTTCATAAACACCTGCACAATGGTGTGAACCAGTAAGTGCATGACAAACTACAACTACATTGCTTTTGTCATCATTTATCTCACCATAAGTCTCATAAGTGATATCGTAAGGTTCTAAAATACGACCACTTTCGAGGTAGAGAGGATTTGTAAAGTGTTCTGTGTGTGTTTGCAGGTTCAAAGGCAACTTGTAGCTCTCCATAAAAATAATTATGTTATTTTAGCGAAAATGACTTAATACTAATTTTATTGAGATAAAAGGACAAAGAAAATTGCCCTTTTTTGTAGTTAATTAAGCTTGTAAAGCTTGTTTGATATCAGCTATAAGATCTTTGACAGACTCTAGTCCACAAGAGATACGAATAAGACCAGCAGGAACTCCACAAGCGACAAGTTCATCAGGAGTTAACTGTGAGTGTGTTGTAGATGCAGGGTGAGTTATGATTGATTTGCTATCACCTATATTTACTACTAAAGAGTAAAGCTGCGTTGCATCTACTATCTTTGTCGCTTCTGCTAAAGAGTGACTTAATTAAAAATATGGGGGTTTGAAAACCCTTGCAAACTTCTGTATATTGGTAAGAAACCAAGGTATTTCTATAATGGATTATAAAAAAGCTCTA
>NZ_JADGFC010000196.1 GCF_016744025.1 Sulfurimonas sp. | reverse complement strand
TGCCATTTTTAATCCTATTAAATCTCATAACACATTTGTATTATTCTATCTAAATTACTGAATTAAAGTTTGTCTAGTTTATAGGGGACATTCCATAAAATCTGGATTAACTTTTCGTCCCATTTCAATTTTAGCATCTGTAAGTTGTTTTAATGTTTTCATTTTTTTTCCTTGTATGAAATCAAGGAATATTATAACAATGATAGAGTCTCTTAAAAAAGGTAAAAAAGGATATTTTTATGGTAAAAAATGGAAATTAGTATGAATGTAGATGCAGAATAAATATAGCGAATATCAACTGCAAGAGTACTTTTCAAAGAGACTCTTGCTAATAAGTCTAAGTTCACTAATGTAAGAAAAGGTTTCCTTAATTAGGATAGTCGTTCATAATACTTTCTAAATCTTTTTGTATATCTTCTATTGTAGAGTCTGTCATATTATTTGTTGAATATGAATTTCTAAAATAACTATTTGTTCTCAAGCCATCTTTATACTTAGTGTTTTTAAATTTAATATCGTCTCTTGTATTTATTTTCCATTTTTTGTTTGGTTTATTATCAAAACTAATACCTTTACATACAATGAACTCATTTGATTTTTCTTCAAATATAATAAGTGGATAAATACCATTAGATATTGTATTCTCATCTTTTAAAAATGCTAATAATGGTCTTTTTTTAACTTTACCTGATCCAAAGCTTGCTTTTATATTGAAACCTTTAAAAATTCCATTTATAGTAGAAGGTTTTGACCCTTTAGTAGTTTTTTCTTTCTTTTCTTGTATACATTTTTCTAAAAATATTTCTAAATTACATTTTAGTGTTGAAAAATCGTCCATTATATTCCTTTAGTATCTAATATAAAATTATAACTAAAAAATATCCATGCTTTAGAGATGATTTGGAAAGATATTTCTAAATTACAAATAATATGATAAAATTTTATTTCAAATATAAAGGTTAACATAATGAGTATTTTTGCTTTGCAATCACCAGCAGGCGGTTTTTTAGACGAAGAACTAAGTCGATTTAATAAAATTTTTGATGATTGGTGTGTTTGGTTCGATAATTACGAAGATGCTAATCTTATTGCTCAGAGTTTAGAACATAGGACTAGTGTAGAAATTGTTGAAATTACACCACTTAGTTACCCAAAATATTTTTTTCATACTTTACAAGGTGATATTCATGCTACACGCCAAATCAATCAAAAGATTATCTGTATTATTGAACCATATATGGGATCAACTTTTAGAATAGCAGTATGTGATTTAAATACTAAAAATGTAAGAATTACAAATACACGTTATAAAAATGTTCTTAGTGTTGAAGGTGCTTTTGCACATTTTGAGGAATGATTTAACACAGAGATGGTTTTTATAAAAAAGATTATGTATAATACAAAAAAATATAAGATAGAAAATGAAAAAAGCGTTTACGAAGATAGGACTTGTGTTTACTTTAATAGTTTTAAGTATTATGGCACTATTAATATTACCAAATATGGAAAATTCAAAATCTGCACAAGTAGTTAACAAGTCAAAATAGTATTATATAAAAAGGCAATAATAGTAGTTAGTAAAGTTTAAGAGGAGTTTGAATGAAAAAAAGAGCAGGGGTGATATTAATAGCCCATGGTAGCAAACGCAGTCAATCAAATGAAGAGTTTATAAAACTCTGTGAGAAAATTAAACTTGAAAATATTGTTGAATTTGATAAAATTAGTTATGCATTTTTAGAACTAGTAAAACCTACAATTGAAATGGCAGTAGAGAATATGTATGATGAAAATATAGAGCAAGTTTATCTTTATCCATACTTCCTAAACTCTGGAAAGCATGTTATTATTGACATACCAAATATAATTTCCAAGATGCAAAGCATATATACAAATATAGATATACAACTTCTTAATCATTTTGGTTCATCTAAAAGTGTGGTCTCTATTATCTCCTCAGATTTACAAGAAATATTATAAATATGTTGACTTTTGAGAATGATTGTTCTATAATTGTGTTAATGGAGAAATAAGATGGCAAGACCAGTTGAATATGATTTAAATAAAGTACTTGATAATGCTATGGATATCTTTTGGAAAAAAGGATATTCAGGTGTTTCTATGGCTGATATTGTAGAACATACCGGATTGAATCGTAGAACAATGTATTCTTTATTTAAAGATAAAGAAGGTCTTTTTAGAGATTCACTTGATCATTACTTTATAAAACTATCTTCAGCGAAACTTGCAGTTTTAAAAAATAACCCTGGTAAAAAAGGTATTGAACTTTTTGTAGGAACCTTTAAATTTACAAATGATTTTAAAGGCTGTTTATTCTCTAATAGTATATGTGAAAAAGATTTTTTACAGACTAAAACCTTTGATATTCCAAAAGAGTACTTTATTAGTATACGTAAAAGAATGGAAGAAAACCTAGTTCAAGCAAAAGAATTAGGTGAATTTAGTGGTGATCCAAGAGCAATGGCACTAACTCTGCTTACTGTTATCCATGGTTTTCATGTCTATGGTAAATATAATCATTCTAAAGATGATAGTGATGCTATTTTTAAAAATGTTTTAAGCATGATTAGGTAATTTTTTTACCTATTTTAGAACGAATATTCTATAATGCTAATAGAAGTTTTCGATATTTACAAAATAAAAAAGGATTAAATATGTCAAGATTAATAGATGCTATCAAAGAATACCAAGTTGGCTTTAGAGAAAAAGCTCCACAAGAAGTTCAAGAGTTAATGCTAAAAGCAACAAAAAAACTCTCAGATGCAAGTATCAGTAAAAATGCTTTAAGTGTTGGCTCTAAGGCAAAAGAAATTAAATTACCAAATGCTTTAGGAAAAGAAGTTTCCCTCTTTGAAACACTAGAAAATAATGAGTTTGCTATTATTAATTTTTATAGAGGTGCATGGTGTGCTTATTGTGATTTTGAATTAAAAGCTTTACAAGAGAGAAATGAAGAGTTTGAAAAACTTGGTGCGAAACTTATTGCTATATCTCCTCAATCTCCAGATGCTAGTCTTTCTACTCAAGAAAAACATGACTTAAAGTTTGAAGTACTTAGTGATACTAACAATGTAGTAGCAAAAGATTATGGACTTGTATTTTCACTTGCAGAAGAGTTAAGACCTATATATCTTAGTTTTGGGATTGATATTCCTGCAAGTAATGAAGAAGAGAGCTATGAGATACCAATGCCAGCAACATATGTCGTAAATAAGAACAAAGAAATAATATTCTCATTTATTGATGAAGATTATACAAAAAGATGCGAACCTCAAGATATTATAGATTTAATAAAAAATAACGCCAATTCTAAAATCAAGTGCAATTTTTTGAAAGTAAGTTGAAAGATAGGATTAATCGATAATCTGCTAATCTTATTCGACCAAAAACAAAGA
>NZ_JADGFC010000041.1 GCF_016744025.1 Sulfurimonas sp. | reverse complement strand
TTCTTTGTTTTTGGTCGAATAAGATTAGCAGATTATCGATTAATCCTATCTTTCAACTTACTTTCAAAAAATTGCACTTGATTTTAGAATTGGCGCTTTTATATTACAGAACAATGGAATACTTTCCAAAAGTAAAAAAAGCAAAAACTTTCCACAAATGGAAAATAATGAAATAGAAAAAATTCAAGAAATTGTAAAGAATAATTTCTCATGAAAGATTAAAATATTTGAGGTAAACATGAAAATATATATAGCAGGTCCAGATGTTTTTGAGCAAGACTACATAGAGATAGGAAAAAAGTACTCTAAGCTGTGTGAGGTCTATGGACATGTGGGTTTATATCCACTTGATAATATAGTTGATTTTAATCAGGCAAAACAAAAAATAGCTCAGGATATATTTCACGCTAATGTAGAACTAATCAAAGATGCAGATATCGTGATTGCTAACTTAAATACTTTTAGAGGAAAAGAAGCAGATAGTGGAACAGTTTGGGAATGTGGTTTTGCAAGTGCCTTAGGAAAAAAAGTATACGCTTACATGGACAACACTTCTCCTTACATAGATAGTTTTAATAAGGTTACTAAACTCTCTGATGGACTTTATGTGGATGAAGATGGTAAAGTTATTGAAGACTTTGAGTATCCAATAAACTTGATGATAGCTTGTTCAGCTGAAATAGTTGCTGGTGGATTTGAAGACGCATTGAAACTTATATAAAAATATAATAATATTTGATAAAATAACATTATGAAAAAAGCAACAAAAAAAGAGATTGTAGAAATACACCAACATTTTATAGATAGATATAGCGATGCAGTTACTGAGTTGGCGTATAAAAATGCTTATGAGCTTGTTGTTGCAGTTGCACTTTCTGCTCAATGTACGGATAAAAGAGTAAATATAATTACTCCAAAATTATTTGAGGCATATCCTAGTCCAAATGAGTTATCAGTTGCAGATATAAATGATGTAAAAGCACTTATAAACTCTTGTTCATTTTTTAACAATAAAGCCAAAAATATTATTGCTATGGCACAAAGAGTTGTTGAAGTATATGATGGTGAAATACCCATGGATGAAAAAGAGTTAATGACTCTTGGTGGAGTAGGACAAAAAACAGCAAATGTTGTAATGATAGAATACACCGGAGCCAATCTTATGGCAGTCGACACTCACGTTTTTAGAGTCTCTCATAGACTTGGGCTTAGTGATGATAAAACAGCTATTAAAACAGAAGCTACACTAGTTAGAAAGTTTAAAAACAATCTTCATGCTCTTCATCAAGGAATGGTTTTGTTTGGTCGGTATATTTGTACAGCTAAAAATCCAAAATGTGAAGAGTGTTTTTTAACAGAATTTTGTAAAACAAAAGAAACTTTCAAAGTTTAAGTATAGTGGTATAACAAATGCTTGCATCTATGTATGACTAAAACACTATTACTTATAACAGCAACCATGATTTCCTTAGGATGCATAAATGCAAACGCTATAGAAAAAAAATACTACTCTAACTGTAAAGAATATTATGATTTTCAAGGTTTTTATCACAACGAATGTGAAGAAGATAAAGCTAAGATTTACTATAAGAATATAAATACTAACAATAATTTTTTAAATAAAGCTATAGATGACATGTTAGCTAATAATCTAGAGCCAAAAAAAGAACCTGTAAAAGAAGAACCGAAAAAACCGGTAGAAAAACCTATAAAAGAAGAAGTTCAAAAATAAAATGTCGAGATGCAACTAGAGTTGCATCTTATTTCTCTGTATTAAAAGCTCTGTCTCCTGCATCTCCAAGACCAGGTCTTATATAGTTATTCTCATCAAGTCTTTCATCAATTTGAGCTATAAAAATATCAACATCTGGATGAGCTTCTTGAACTTTATCTACACCAAATGGTGAACCGAGTACATTTAAACTAATGATTTTTTTAGCACCATTGTTTTTCAAGTAAGTGATTGCATCTATTAGTGAACCACCAGTAGCAACCATTGGATCAAGAAGAAGAACTGTTTTACCATCTAAGTTTGGAATGTTTTCATAAAAGAGTATGCTTTTTGCAGTCTCTTCATCTCTTTTCATAGCTAAAAATCCACTTCTAGCATATGGAAGAGTTTTTAGTATTCCAGTTAACATCGGTTCTCCAGCTCTTAATATTGGGATAAGAACCAATTTCTGAACTTCAATTACATCAACGTCCATTGAACCTTGCCATGTATTTATGTTTTGAGAAACTGTTTGGAAGTCCGCTAATGCTTCTGAAGCAATAATTCTTGATATTTCTTCAATTGTCGTTCTAAACTCACTAGATGCAGTTCTAACATCTCTTAATCTATTTACAAGATGCTTTACAACGACATTTGTGCTTTCTTTATACATGCATAATCCTAAATTTTTTTATTAGCAAAGTTTACACTACTTTTTCTAAATACTTCCATGTTCTTTATATAATTTAAGTTAAAATGCTAAACTTAATTTTAAAGAGGCCGTATGAAACCCACTACTTACAACTTTCGACTAAAAGACTCGATTATCGGTATACAGTTTTTATTTGTTGCTTTTGGAGCTTTAATTTTAGTTCCTATTTTAACAGGACTAGATTCTAGTGTTGCTCTCTTCACAGCAGGACTAGGAACTCTAATTTTTCAGTTTATAAATAGAGAAAACATTCCTCCTATTTTCCTTGCATCTTCATTCGCTTTTATAGTTCCTATATCTTATGGTGTAAAAACTTGGGGTATTGCTGCGACTATGTCTGGTCTTGTTGCATCTGGCCTTTTATATATACTTTTAAGTTTTATTATTAGATTTAAGGGAAGTGATTTTTTACATAAACTTTTACCTGCTGTAGTAGTTGGACCAGTTATTATGTCTATAGGTCTTATACTCTCTCCTGTTGCAGTAAACCTTGCTATGGGAAAAACTGGAGATTGAAGCTTTGTCTTAGTTCCTGTAGAGAGTGCTATGGTTATCTCTATGATTGCACTTGGAGTTACTCTTCTGTTTTCACTTTTAGGAAAAGGTTTTTTTAAACTGGTTCCTATATTAGGTGGAATAATTGCTGGTTATGCAGCTTCACTTTACTTTGGAATAGTTGATTTCTCAGCAGTAGGAAAAGCTGCATGGTTCGCAATTCCAAACTTTACTGCGCCTGTATTTAAGTGGGAAGCTATTTTATATATTTTGCCTATTGCAATTGCTCCAGCTGTTGAACATATTGGAGATATGCTTGCAATCTCGAATGTTACAAAAGAAGATTATCTAAAAAAGCCAGGTTTAAAAAACACACTACTTGGTGATGGAATAGCTACTTCTGTTGCATCTTTATTTGGTGGTCCACCAAATACAACTTACTCAGAAGTTACAGGTGCAGTTACAATAACTAAAGCTTTCAATCCTGCAATTATGACATGGGCAGCAATAGCAGCAATTATCTTAGCATTTGTTGGAAAACTTGGTGCTATTCTATCTACAATTCCAACTCCTGTTATGGGTGGAATTATGCTTTTACTATTTGGTATCATTGCATCTATAGGTATGGGAACTCTTATAAAAGAAAAAGTCGACTTGGGATGTACTAGAAATATGATTATCGTTTCTATGATTTTAGTATTTTCTATCGGAGGAATGACATTTAACTTTGGTGGAGTTGCATTTAGTGGAATAGGTCTTGGTGCGATAACAGGAATATTTTTAAATCTGGTTCTACCACAACCAAGAGCTTAGTAATTTTTGCTCGTTAGTAAAATAGAAAGTACAAAATAGTTCAAGGCAGTTTTTCGATGTTTGGCTAAAGCCAACAGAGAAAAACTAACGCAGAAATATGAAGTAATTTTTATTTTACTGCAATAAAAGTGGCGAAATTTGCCCAACGAAAAACTACTTCACAGTGTGAGAAACCACAGTTCTTCGCCATTTTAATATTCTCATCTTCACTATATGGAACTAAAACATTCTCTAAAGCTTCTCTCTTTTGCATTATTTCATATGCAGAATAACCCTGCTCTTTTTTAAAGTCATAATAACACTCTATAAGATCTTTATTTAACTTTGAGTGATGACTTATAACCTTTTCACTAAAGATAAATATACCCTCTTTTTTAAGTGAATCAGCTATCTTTTTTACAAGTTCTTCACGAACCAAAGGTCGGATAAACTGAAGAGTGTAATTACTAACAAAAACATTTGCTTCTTCATAAGCATATTCTAGTATATCAGCATTTTCAAGCTCAATGGTAGCACCAAGTGCTAAACACTTTTTTCTAGCTTGTTCTAGCATTGCATCTGAGTTATCTAATCCAACAAGCCTTGCATCTACTTCTAGTTTTCTACTTATATTAATAAGAAGAGATGCTGTTGATGAGCCTAAGTCATAAAGGATAGAACCATCTTTTAAGTTCTTAAGTGCAAAGAACTCTGTAATCTTTTGAGACTCTTTGTAAAAAGGTACACTCCTCTCTAACATATCGTCAAAAACTGCAGCAACTTCTTCATCAAATTCAAATTGTTTTTCTATTGGTTTTGTAAATACTTTATCATTCATAATCGTATTTTAGCTCATATATTACACATAAACAATTAAGGACTTGTAAAGGTCTTGACATTTTGACTTATATCCCTCAATTTGTCATTTTTTAACCTTTTCTGTTCTTTTTAGCTTAAAATATTCTTTAAGTCTGAATTTTAGCTAAGTCCTTTGAGACTGCATTTTAGAATAGACTGTTTTCACATAATACTGGAAAGAATAATAGACCATAGAGTCTGGATATGAGAAAAGTAAAAGAAAAACAAGGAATTAATAATGAAAGCTAACGCATCCATTACATATGTTGGTATTGATATGGCAAAAAATAAATTTGATATTTGTATCTACGATGGCGATTTTTCAAACTGCATATACGAAACCTACTCAAACAATGATGATGGTTTTTCTCAACTTCTCTCATACTTTAATTCAATAAATCATTTAGTTGGTTTTAGAATAGGTGTTGAAGCAACTTCAACTTACATGATAGAACTGCAAAAGTTCTTAGATAGTCAAAAAATAAGATATATTTTAATTAAGTCCATTTTATGCACAAATAATTTAATTTAGTGTTACTTTCTCACACATAAAAACTAATTTTCTCTATAAAATACTTAAAAAGTATTGACTAAGATAAAGAATTCTAAAATGTTATCAATTCAAAAAATAAGAAAAGAGATACGTATGCAAATAAGCACTTCGACGTGGATGTTGATATTTTTTATAATACTATTAACAGTTAGTATCTGGAAGATTTATGCTTTTTTACCTAACAAAGTACTAAAAGATGATGATACTACTAAAGAGTCACAAGAAGATCTATTAAAGGTAATACTTAAGGTAATAAAAGAAAGTGATGGAGAGTTAAGTCACAGTGAGCTCTTTATGAGAGTACAAGATGATGGTACATTTAACAAAGAAAGGTTTTGGAGGTTTAATCAAAACAGACTAAATCAGTTACTAAATCACTATCATTTAGAAAACTCTCATACTAGCTGTATAAAAGATATATATCATGATTTAAAGGCTTAAAAGCCTTTAAATACTAGTTTCTATTTAGTCCATTTAAATCAGAAAATGCTTCTTCTACACGATCAACTAAAGTAATTTGACCTGCTCTTAACCATTTTCTAGGATCATAGTATTTTTTATTTGGTTTTTCGTCACCCTCTGGGTTACCAATCTGAGCTTGTAAATAATCAATGTTTTTTTCAACATATGATTTTGTTCCAATCCAAGTAGCCCACTGAGTATCTGTGTCAATATTCATTTTGATAACACCATAACTTATAGCTTCTGTAATTTCTTCAGGAGCTGAACCTGAGCCACCATGAAAAACAAAATTTACAGGTTTAGCAGATGTGCCAAATTTTTCTTGAATAAATTTTTGAGAATTATTTAAAATTTTTGGAGTCAATACAACGTTACCTGGCTTATATACACCATGAACATTTCCAAAAGAAGCAGCGATAGTAAAATCAGGAGATACTTGACTTAACTCTTCGTATGCGTAAGCAACTTCTTCTGGCTGAGTATATAAAAGTGCATTATCGATGTTTGTATTATCAACACCATCTTCTTCTCCACCAGTTACACCAAGTTCTATCTCTATACTCATTCCTATCTTAGACATACGCTCTAGATATGCTTTACAAGTAGAGATATTTTCTTCTAAAGGCTCTTCTGATAAATCTAACATATGTGAAGAATATAATGCACGACCTGTATGTTTAAAGTGCTTTTCTCCTGCATCTAAAAGAGCATCTATCCAAGGAAGAAGTTTTTTAGCGGCGTGGTCAGTGTGAAGAATTACAGGAATACCATAAGCTTCAGCCATCATGTGAACATACTTAGCACCTGCAATTGCCCCAACTATTGCAGCTTTTTCATTCTCATTACTTAAACCTTTACCAGCGAAGTATGAAGCCCCACCATTACTAAACTGAATAATTACTGGAGATTTTACTTTTGCTGCTGCTTCTAATACTGCATTTATAGAATCATTTGACACAACATTTACAGCTGGAATAGCGAACCCCACTTCCTTCGCCATGTTGTAAACTTTTTGTACGTCATCTCCAAAAAGGACACCTGGTTTTACTAAATCTAATATGCCGTTGCTCATTAATCTTCCTAATTTTTTTTTATTATTGATATGATTATATTATAAGCTTTATTCAATATAACTTTTTTGTAAACTTTTTATGTTAAAATGGTTAAAAACTAGAGTTAAAATGTCTACTAATAATAAAAACGCATGGACTACAGATATAGTCCTCATAGATATCATCAATTTTTCTAAACTTGAGGCAGAACAGCAATTGGAAATCATCAATTTTTTAACTAAAAGCTATACAAAAGTAATTGAGAAAATGATTAATAAATCCAATATGTCACTTAATGATCTTATCCTTGGTTATATATCCACAGGAGATGGTTTTTACTGTATTTTAAATCCTAAACTAAGAGGATATGGAACAATACTTGGGCTTAACTTTAGCTATATTTCAGAACTTATTGCTAAAAAATATTCATATTTTGAAGGTCTTAAAATTGCGGTGCACACAGGTAAAGTATATCAATTTATTGATATTTTAGGACATAAGAACTATATCGGTGATGGATTAAACGACTGTGCACGTTTTGTTCAAATAAAAGGCTACACAATATCTACCATAATGGTTTCAGATACAGCTTATGAAAGTTTAAAAACTTTTTTAAACAAATATAAAATTTTCAATACTTTGTTAATGGAGAGAGAATTTAAATACTCATCTCCATATACTTTTGAAGATAAACATGCAAAGAAAAAAGAGGGTCGCCTAGTGTGGCTACGAAAGGCTGGTATAATTAACCCGCCAAATACAAATCTCAACTCAATTCTTAGAAGATAAAAGGGACTAAAAATGCAATTAACAATAGACGAATATTCAAAACAGTTTAAAATGTCAAAAGAGATGATTAACTCAAGACTAAGAGCAAAAAAATTAAACTACATTATTGATGACTCTGTGACATACATACAAGTTGATGATATTCCTTCTCCTGTAGAAAAGAAAAAAGTTGAAGTTACACAAGAAAAAAAAGCAATAGCTAGACCTAAAACAACAGTTGCAACTGTTATAGCCCTATACCAAAGAGAAAACACTCAACTAAAAGAAAAAATCATCCAGCTTGAAAATAAGATAGATAAACTTATAAACGACAAAGAACAAATGCTTCGTGATGAACGTGATAAAATTGAGCAGTTATATACTAAAAAAGATGAACAACTAAAAAATATTTTAGAATTAGTAAATACTAAGATGATGATTGAACATCAAGGTTCAACTATTCACGAGGTAGAAACTGTTGAACAAGAAGAAAACACTTTAGCTGTTAAACCAGAGGTTGAACCTGTAGTAGAACAGAGTATTGTTGAGTTAAAAGATCATCTTAAAACATTAAATCTAAAGTCTTATCAGAGAAAAGTCATTAAACGAAGATTTTTATCAGTCTACGACAACGATATAAGAGTCGTTCAAAAAGATGGTAAACTATATTTAGACTTTTCAAAGTACGATTACAGTGATTTACTTTCGTATTAAGATAATAAGGTAACTAATGAGTGAAATAATAAATACTATTATTAAAACTAAAAATATCAAGAAAGCAATGGTTACCTATGCTACTGAGAATTTCACACCTCTTAATGAGTGTGACTTTGAAATTAAAAAAACTGCTACATATATAAAAACAAATTCCGATGATAGTTTCAAGTTATTTAATGAAAATATAAAAGAGCACTATAAAGAAGAAAAAGACATTATAAACCAACATGTTGAGTTCCAGCAGATTTATACAATCATGGCTATGAAACCAACAAATATGGGGATAAAACTAAGCTACTCTCTAGAAATGGGAGAATATCATTGTACACCAAAACTAATCTTACATCCAGATTCTCATATACTATATAAAGTACATAAACCAAAAGAGATGTATATACTTCTTCTTCAAGAAATAAACAAAATAAAAGCTAAAAATGGAATTTTAATAAATATATATGATGATAAAATGGTTAAAAACCTAAAAGCTTTTACAAAATATCTTTATGAAGGAAAATTCGTCAAAAAAGTTCGGATTCCTCTCTTTGAAGGGATTGAACCTGTAATAAATAGTGCTGGTAAACTTATACTCTGGTTTAAGCATAAAGAGTCACAACAAAAACATTTAATAATAGAAGTTGAAAAAGATGAAGTTCTTGTTGAATATAAAAAACCAAAATATGGGAAAAGTGGTTTTGACTCTCACGGCAAACTACTAGACACGGATTACACTAATAATGCAGATGACCTTCAAACCGTTGTAGATAATGATAGTGTATATATAGAAGAAAATGATGATAAAAAACTCTACAAAAGTAAGCTTAAAGGCTTCGTGCAATTTTCTAATGTAAAGCTTAGTGTTGATAATAAAGTAAAAATGGCTAAATTATCTAGAGTTGAAGACTCTTTAGCAAAAGAAGAAGCAAATAATATAGAAGTTCACATTTCTCAAAATGACACGACTAAAGATAGTATTGGAGAGGGAGTTGAGCTAACAAGTGAAACTATCCATGTTAATGGTCATATTGGTGCTAACAGTATCCTAGAAGCTGTAAATATGCAAATTGATGGTGCTACTCATCAAGACTCTACACAATTTGCAAGAATAGCCATGATAAATAGACATAAGGGCACACTAAGATGCCATGAAGCCAAAATAGCACTTCTTGAAGGTGGTACTGTTCATGCAACAAACGTTGAGATAGAAGCTTGTCTTGGTGGAGTAATATATGCACAGAATGTAAAAATTGGCCATGTAAAGAGTAACTTAAAAGTTTATGCTTCAAAATCTATTAGTATCACTCTTGTTAGTGGTGAAGATAATATCTTTAAAATAAACTATAAAGATATACCTATTATAAAATCAAGAATAGATCTAATCATAGAAGATATAGAAGAATTAAAATTATCCCTCGAAGAAGCAAAGAGACATAATATTGCTTTAGTAAGAACTTTACAAGATCAAATCAAAAAATTTAAAGATGAAGTACAAGAGATAAAAGATTCCACATCAAAAGCAACTATAAGTATACAAAAACCATTGAGAGGCTTAAATAGTATTATTTTTACCCTTGAAAATGATGAAGAGATAATATATAAAACAGAAGCTCATAGCTACAAACCTTTCTTTTTAGATATAACTGAAGAAAAAATCACCCTACAACCTGTAAAAAAAACAATCTTTCTTTAATAACAAACAAAAAAATTAAATAGTTTTCTTTAAAAACTATTTTAATATATACAACACACGGTTTTCCGTATATTGTATCCCATTAAAATAATATATATACTTATTACAGTGCTATAAATATATTATAACGTCTATAATAGTATATATATAACATATATAACGAAATTAAATATATATTTAAGTATATTATCCGTATACTTCTATTTATGCAAATTGATGATCTTTTTAATATTCTTCATAACTCACTAGAATCACAAAACAATGGAAAAAAAATATCTCTTAAAGATATGGCCAATTCACTTGGGACTTCTATGCGTACATATCAGGACTGGAAGTTAGGCAGAGCTAAACCTCAGGCTGCTTCTGTTGTAATGAAAATGTTAGGCAAGTTGGATGATGATGAGATTATTAGAGCAGTTAGAAAAATCAATAAACTTGAAGAGGTATTGTAAATGAGTGCATTGACAAAACAAGAGAGGGATGGCTTAGAAGATATATTTTTATCTATTGGAAATAATAGTACTAAGTACTCAAAATTTAAAGAATTTTCATCTTTAATCTTGTCTAAAAATATTAGTCTCAACACATCTAGGTTCTTGAAAATGGCTAAAATAGGACTAAAAGAGTCAAAATTATCGCAATTTATTACTCTTTTCATAAAAAAGAAGAAAAATTTAAGCAAATAAACTATAAAGTATCCATAGCTGAATTATTTTTGCATTAAGGCTTTCTGGTGCTTGTGCTTAATAATTTCGGAAATCTTTATGAATCCAAGGGTAAATATATGAATAAAGCTCAATTCGTTGAATTAGTACAAGCACATGGTGAGTACAAAACTAAAGTTGAAGCGGAAGCTGCAATTAAAGCATTTACTGAAGCAGTAACAGAAGCTTTAGTAAAAAAAGAAGATGTTTCTTTAGTAGGTTTTGGTAGTTTTGCAGCAAACCTTCAAAAAGGTAAAAGTGGTAAAGTTCCAGGTACAGATAAGACTTACACTACTCAGGACAAAATGGTTCCTAAATTTAAAGCTGGTAAAGGCCTTAAAGACCGTGTTGCAGCTGGTAAATAATTTCCAAAAGTTCATTGCTTGCAAAGCAATGAACTTTTATCTTTTATGAATATATCTTCATTCCTATCTCTATTTAAAAAAAAACTAAAATCTCTCAAACTTCCAGACACAATATTAATTAAAAAACTAAAAGAAGTTAGTAATAATAACAATCTTAGCATCTACGAAAATATAACTATATATCACCATACTCAAAGCTTTTGTATACCTCTTTTAATTATAGACCCCACACGTGGAATTTATCTCTTTGAATATAAAGAGTGGTCTTATGATGATTTAAAAAATGCAACTGTATCAAAAGCAACTAATCAAGACTCAAGTAACAAAGGTCTTGCATATGAAAAAACACATGATTTTATAAAACAAAAATTTAATGAACTAATTCATAATGATGGAGTTCCTATTTATAACTACCTACTTATGGAAAATCTAAACAGTGAAGAGTATCAATATCTTGATGAATCTTTTAAAGAACTACTTCCATACCAAAAAATTATCTTTAGTAACTCTGTAGAGTCTGATATACTAAATAAACTCAATGAAAGTCCTGTAACTGATTCTGAGATAACAGATGAAGCACAGATAATGGGTAATTTACTTGTTCAGTATCTTATTTTTTCTAAGAACGGTAATATGCATTTAGCAAGCAGCGCTCAAATGGAATTTATAGATTCAAAGATTGAAGGAATACAAACATTAAGTGCAAGTGCCTATTCAGGAAAAACTAGCTCCATTCTTTTAAAAGCAATACTAGAGAATCTTAGAAACCCAGAAATTAAAATTATTATAGTAGAACCAACTATTTTAGCTTGTGATTTATTAAAGCAAAAACTATTAAATATCATAGAATACGCAATTATTGAAGTTGATTTAACCTCTATAGAAATAATAACTCCTATAGCTCTGGTAAATAAGCATCTTGAAAAATTAAATAAACCCCAGTTAGTAGTCATTCTTCACATAGATAATAAACTTATGAAAAAGAATCTTGATATCGCTGATTTAATAATTTGCGATGATTCTAACCTTGTATCTTTAGAGTTTATTGATTACTTAATACATATACAAAAAAAATCTTCTTTACTTTTAGTTAATGAACATGATGATGAAGATGCAAACTTTCGATTTGAAGAAAACTTCAAAAAGAAAAAATTAGAAGTTATTTTTAAACAATCGAATCAACATGCTAAAACTATGCAGACAATTTCAAAGTTACTTGAAGAAAATAAATCTAATGATATTCTAGTTGTAGGAAATAACTTAAGCAAAAGAAATTTAAGTGTAGATTTGGAATTTTTTATTTCCCAAAAAGCAGTTTTAATAGATGGTTCTAAAAATTTAATAAACCAAGATTTAGATAATATACGATTATGTTCATATGCAGAGATAAGTTCAATGAGTTGTGAGTATGTAATACTTTTAGATGTTGGCGAAGCTTCACTAAATGAGGTAGAGTATGCACTAAACTTAGCAGAGAACACAGCTTATGTAATCTACGAGCAAAGCAGCGAAAATATAGAAATTTTAAAGGAAAAAAATGTTTAAAACATTAGTAACACTTTTATTGTTAATCACAATAAATTTACAAGCTGAGGAAAACAACCCTCATGTTGTTCTAGAAACAACTCAAGGAAATATAGAACTTGTTCTTTACAAAGATGTAGCACCATTAACTGTAGAAAATTTCACTACTCATGTAAAAAATGAATATTACAATGGAGTTGCTTTCCATAGAATAATTAAAGATTTCATGATTCAAGGTGGAGACCCAACAGAGAGCGGTAGAGGTGGAGAAAGTATTTGGGATAGATCTTTTAAAGATGAATACAAAGATAAAACATTTAACAAAGTAGGAATTCTTGCTATGGCAAATAGAGGACCTCATACAAATGGAAGTCAATTTTTTATAACTACAGCTAAGACTCCATGGTTAAATGGAAAGCATACAATATTTGGCCGTATTACTGATGCTTCATTAAAAACTATCATGAAGTTAAACAATGTTTCTACATCTGGTAAAAGAAGTGGTGACAAACCAATAGAGCGTCAAGAAATAATAAAAGCTTATCTTAAATAGGATAGGCTTTGTAATATTCTCGTAACCTTAATATAGATATAATTCCAAAAATTATTACAATACGATTACAAGAGGGCATATATGGAAATTCAAACTATGAATAAACTTGAAAAAGAGGCGCTAAAAAAGAGTGGTACAGACTTTACTAGATTAGGGTTTGCACTGTTTTTTATGATTGGAGTCTTAACATTTAGTTTTTTAAGCAATGGTGGAATTTCAAATAATATGTTCCTAGCTGTTGCTGCACTTATTGGTGCTTATATGGCTATGAATATTGGTGCTAATGATGTTGCTAATAATGTTGGTCCAGCAGTTGGATCAAAGGCACTAACTCTTACAACAGCAATTGTAATTGCTGCTGTTTTTGAGACGGCTGGTGCACTAATAGCAGGTGGAGAAGTTGTTAATACTATAAAAAAAGGGATCATTGACATCTCAGCTTTTGGTGGAAATGAAGATCCTTTTATATGGGCTATGATGGCGGCTCTCCTTGCAGCTGCACTATGGCTTAACTTTGCTACTATGATGCGTGCCCCTGTTTCAACTACTCACTCTATTGTTGGTGGTGTTATGGGTGCAGGTATCGCAGCAGCAGGTTTTTCAATCGTATCTTGGACAACTATGGCAAAGATTGCCGCTTCATGGATAATATCACCAGTTCTTGGTGGAATTATCGCAGCAACTTTTCTTTTTTCTATCAAAAAATCTATTGTATTTAAAGATGATAAAGTAAGAGCAGCAAAAAAATATGTACCTATATTTGCAGCAATTATGACATGGGCATTTATTACTTATATAACACTAAAAGGCCTTAAAAAAGTATGGCCTCAAGTTGTTGAGACTCTAAATTTACTTCCACTTGTAGCAATCGAGATGACTAAAAAACCAACTCTAAGTATTGCACTAATTTTTGGTCTTATTACAGCCATAATAGTTTACTTTTTTGTTAGAAGTAAGGTTACTTCAAACACTACTACACTTGAAAATACTAAAGCATCTGTAAATACACTATTTACAATCCCTCTTATATTTGCAGCGGCACTTCTAAGTTTTGCTCACGGAGCAAATGATGTTGCAAATGCAATTGGGCCATTAGCCGCAATTAACGATGCTGTAGTTAACGGGGGTATCTCTTCTAAAGCTTCTATTCCATTATGGGTAATGGGTGTTGGTGCTCTTGGTATAGCTCTTGGTCTTGCTCTTTATGGACCAAAACTTATTAAAACAGTTGGAAGTGAGATAACAGAACTAGATCAAATAAGAGCATTCTCAATTGCAATGGCTGCCTCTATAACAGTTATTATTGCTTCTCAGCTTGGTCTTCCGGTAAGTTCTACTCACATCGCTATTGGTGGTGTATTTGGTGTAGGTTTTCTTAGAGAATGGTTGCATCTAAATGAAGTTGGAAGAACCATTGAAGATGATAAGCAAGCTATAATTGATGAGAGAAAAAATCTTCACGCATATACTGCTGAACTTAAAACATTAGAAGCAAAAGATGCAAAAATTCAAGAAGATTATGAAAGAATAGTTGAACTATATAAATATATAGCAGATGAAGAAAAGCAAATCAAAACAGCTAAAAAGAGTATAAAAAAGTCTAAAAAAGTTGAGTTTGTAAAAAGAGACGCAATTAAGAAAATTATTACGGCATGGGTTGTTACTGTTCCAGCTGCAGCAGTTCTATCAGCTTTATTATTTTTTATGATTAAAGGGATTATGGTCTAGATTTCTGATTCACTTTTTACACAATTTCTACCATAATCTTTTGCAAGATATAGAGCTTTATCAGCTCTACTTATAGCATCTTGCATTTCTTCGCCTTCTCTAACCTGAGAAACTCCAAAACTAGCCGTGACTTGTCCCACAGTGTCTATATCTAACTCTTCAATAGAATATCTAAGCTTCTCAGCGATAACGACCGCATGATCTAAATCTGCAGTTGGTAACATAACTAAAAATTCTTCGCCACCCCACCTACATACAACATCCACATTTCTAAGTATTTTTAATAATATATGAGATACTTGAACAAGAGTTTTATCTCCAGCATTATGTCCATAAACATCATTTACTTTTTTAAAGTAATCAATATCTAAAAGTATTAGTGACATATCATTATGTCTTTGAACCATATGTAAAGTAATGTAAAGAATGTCATAGAGATAAATTTGAGACTTATTTTTTTAAGTGGCTTATTTTAGGGCTTTACTAGACTTTATTTAACTTAGTTACGACATTTTTAAAAAACTGACTTTTTTAACACACTCTTTGGAATTCTTAATACAAAGTTTTAAATACTCTATACATTTTATTGACTTTTTTAATACACCTTAAATCTATGTTTAATCGGTGTTAAACTTTAGTTAAAACACCTGTTACTTTTCCAACGATTTTAATTTCATCTATCTCTATGTCATTGTATAAATCATTTATACTTTGAAGATAAATCTTTTTATTTCTTTGTTTTATCTTTTTAACTAATAAGCCATCACTCGTATTGATAACATAAGGTCCTGGACTTCAAAGTTACAATATTTACAGTTTAGCGACATACTTCACTAGCAGTTCTTAACTCTTTTATACAAAGTATCATCTCTTCTTGTTGGCTCTGTAAAGTGTTTTTAAATCTGTTACAATCAACTGCTGGAACACTGCATTTAACAGGTACTTTTTTTTCTTTATATTTAATGACTATTCGCTCTTTGGTACTACAACCTGTACTACTTATTCCAATCAAGCATATAAGTGTTAAACTCAATAGTTTTATACTCTTCACAATTTCTCTCCTCTCTTGGCTTTGTTATGTTGACATCACGGTATATGATGATTCTCTCTTTTTTGATTTTAATTTTTACTGGGAGCTTCTTGTAGTCATCAAACTCTGAAATAGATTGATTATAATCTACTGCTAAGTTTTGGATAGCTGTGTTTTGCTCTTGGATAGTTTCATCGCACTCAATGTAATTTACATCTGCTACTAAAATATCTTTTTTTAGGCTCTCATTTTCTGACTCTAAGCTATTGATTTGCCAACTTGTAAGTCCCACATAAGCCAATGCACCTAATGCTAAAGCTATGTATATATATTGCTTGATTCCTAACATTAAACCTCCTCTGGTTTAGTTCTATAATTTTGGAAAGTATGATTCCCTGCATATGCTAGTAAAGTTCCTAATGCTAAATTAAATTCACTCGTTAATTTACCTGTAGCAGCCAAAGCAACTAAAGCTATTGCTAAACAAAAAACCATTATTAAAATCCATGTAGCATGTTTATGTCTATTTAGATTTTTATCCATATTTACTCCTTAATTTGAATTTGAAAATGTCACACTCATATTCCAACCACTATCATCTAATGTATGAGAAATAGTGTCTATATGATAAGTGAAATCATCCTCTTGTTTTATGTTTAAAAACCTAAGATTACTTCGTGCATAAATAGCAAAACCATCTATCTTAAAACTACCAGATTTAACACCTTTATTTAGTTGTGTTAGTTTCGCTTTTGCTTGAACTTCCAAGTTGCTTTTATTTGTGAAAGTTTCTTGTATTTGGTAGGTTGGTTTTTCATCTCCAACTGTAATAGTTTCAATCTTATTCTCTTTAGTATCTTGGTATTTACAAGTTGCACTTTTATAGTATGTTTTGTTAGAGTTTTTAATAGTTAAGCCATCGCAATTATTAGCATCTATTGTTACAGTTTTCAAAGTGCTTTTTTCATCTTGTCTTAAAAAGATAATAGTTTCATTTTTTATACTATAAACGGCATTTAATTCTTTAGCCATACAACCTAAAAAAGCTATATCACTCTCATTGCTTTGTGCTTTATATGGATAAAAAATATCATAAAAATCACACTTAATTTTTAGCTCTTGTTCCGATCCAATTTGAGTTACAATATCTGTCATACTCATTTTTTGGAAACTACGGTTTTTAAGTTCTTTGAGTGAGTTGCTAAAGTTAGTTGCAGTAGCACTTATTGTTACAGAACTGTCTATGTTCCATGTAGAGTTTTGAACGATGAATAGACCACAGTAAAACTCTTTACTTTGCTCTTGGTAGTACAGATATAGTTTTAACTCATCTTTGTATTGTGGGCGTTTAAAATCTCCATATACACTTATATCTATCTTATCGGACTTGAGACCATCTTCATCGTTAAATGAGATACTCTTTAAGTTCTTAGCTATATGCTTAGTTACATCTTTATCGTTTGCAACAAGTCTAAAAAGAGGTGTTAATCCCATAATGCACCATCTTCTATTTTCTTAGGAACTTCTATAGTTGGAAGTAAAACTTTATCGCCTACTTCTAAGATGTATTTATTGTGTAAATGCACATTAACTTCTAAAACACTTTCAAACACATCTAAAGTTTTATAATGCTCATAAACAATAGTGTCTAATCTTTTAGGCTCTGTTACAACATACTCAATCATTTAAAGTACCTCTTTAGTGTAATATCAAAACCTTGTTTTATAAATGCACCACTTTTTAAAAAGAGTTTTTTTCTAGTACTAAGCTCTGTTATTATCACTTCAAAATGGCTATCTTTTTGAATAAACCAAATAGGTTTTCCTAACTTTGCAACATCCTTTAAGGGTTCAAGTTCATCTAAACTCTTAAGTACAAAGTGTCCACTAAAACTTACCTCTTGTTCCCAACCGTTTATCTTTTGATAAGTTGGATTATTCCCAACACGGTTTATCTTTGTAAAGTTAAAATTAAATTTTTCAAGTATCTCTTCTACATTGCTATCAACTTCTAAAACAACTTCATCAATTTGAGCTAACATTAGTAAATATCCTCCATAGAATTTTCTCTATTTTCAGCTTCTATATTTTTTATAGCCTGTTCAACTGCCTCAGTAATATCTATGCTTGAGCTAGGATTTTGTACTGTTACACTTATCGTATAGTGATTAGTAATAGGTGCTAGTTTTGAACTATTATTATGTGTAGTTTGAGTGTTGTTCTCTCTTGTAGTTGCTATCTCTTTGTGAGTAGGAATATTTAAACTTTTAGTGTTTAATTTATGCTCTGGGATACTCATAGGATTTGCAGCCAACATAGTACTTATAGCAATAGGAGCTACCGCTTTTTTAACACCTTTAAAATTTAAGTTATTTGATGGTGATGTTTTTTCTTCATCATCCCCACCAAAGAAGCTACCTATACCACTAAAGGTATCTCCCACCCAACTAAGTTTATCTCCTATCCATCCAAAGAACTTTTTAGCATTTTCCCAAATTCCATCTATAAGGTTTGTAAATGGTTCAAAGTTTTTATATAGCCACACTGCCCCAGCTCCAAGTGCCGCAATGCCTGTTATCATTAAACCTATTGGATTTGCATTTAAAGCCAAGTTAAACAACCATTGTTTAGCAGTTGCAAAGGTGCTAATAATGCTAAAGGCTTTTAGTTTTGCACCTAAGCTTCCAAGAGTTACACCGCTGAACATTAAAGCTCTACCGTATAGGTTAGTAGCTAATGTTACGAGTTTAGTTTTTGTAGCTGTTACACCTTGCCATAATGCATATACTTTAGTTTTTGCACTAGCTAAAGCTGTCGATATTGTTATACGATTTAAACTCATCATATTAGTGTAGTTTGCAGCAGTATTTAAAAGGATTGATTTTCTAAGTATATTAGATGCAAGTGACATACCAAGCTTTGCAAGGCTTCCTATTTTTAAAATAGTTACAAGTCCTATGATTCCAGCACCAACACCCACTATAGTTGGAATAAGCCAACTAGCTTTTTCATCCACCCAATTAATACCCATAGCTAAACCACCAAGACCAGTAGCTAAAACATCTACAGCTGGAGATAAAACTTTACCAATTGTAAAGCTCATATATTTCATAGCATTACCCATCTTCTCAAAGCCATAACCTTGATTCATTGCCGCAGCCATCTCTTCAGCTTTATTACTAGACATAGATTTTTTTAAATCTTCTTGAGCCTTTTGTAACTCTTTAGTTTTAGGTAAGAGAGCCGTAATTATTTTTATAGCATCATCTGAACCAAATGCACTTTTAAGTTCATCTATTTCACTAAGTTCAAGGTCTCCATATTTATTTTTTATTTTCTCTAGTATCTGAACCATTGGAAGCATTTTTCCATTTGCATCAACAAATGTTAGTCCTAATTTCTGACTTAATTAAAAATATGGGGGTTTGAAAACCCTTGCAAACTTCTGTATATTGGTAAGAAACCAAGGTATTTCTATAATGGATTATAAAAAAGCTCTA
>NZ_JADGFC010000195.1 GCF_016744025.1 Sulfurimonas sp. | reverse complement strand
AACTCTATTTCTTTAATAGTAAAATATTAACTATTAATAAAAGTCTATATCATTGGGATTAATAATAGTAAATTAAATAGTTAATACCTAGTTTATGAATAAACCCAACACTAGTGTTTCGGGATACTAAAATAAGGATTTTAGATGAAGAACTTAAGCTTTACCATATGGATGATTTTTTTCCCGTTTGTATGCTCAATTGATAGTTATTTGACATTTCTTAAAGGAACAGTATATTCAGACGATGTTGAATTACTAACTTCTGTTACTGTTCTAGCTATTTGGTTCGTAGTTGGCTATCTACTTTTTGATAGAAGCAAAAACACAGAAAATTAATATTAGTCAGAAAATAAAATAAGGGTGTAATAATGAATTCTAGAAGTACTGGAACATCGGCTTTAATACCTAGTTGAACAAATTACTTTATTACCCTAAAATATTTTCAAATAAACCTAAGTACGCTATTACTGCAAACTTTCGTTAGGCTCATCTAAGATGGGCTGTGCGAGGGTTTAAAACACTAAATAAATTAAGGATTAAATTGTGATCTTATTGGTGAAATATGATGAACATATTAATTGTCAAAATAAGATTAAATTCTGACATGAGCATAAAAATAAAGTTCAGTAGAAACTATTATACAAGAGAAGAAATAACAAAAGAGGGGATGTCTTTGGGGAATAAAGAATACGATTACAAGTACTTGCCTGAAGTAATGAAGCGATTATCAGAAAAAACAGCAGCAAAGGAGTCTGAACAACTTCTATTGCTTCTAAGAGTTTCTTATAAACTATTTAAACCCACTAGCATTACTTTTTTTAGTTAAATTAGATATAGCCTCTTTTAATTCTCGTGCTGTAGATTTCGTTAAATTCATCAAGAGCTATAGTTAAATTCTGAAAATACTTTTTAATAATTCGAGTAGGTTTTTTGTTTTTGAAGCTACCAAACTCTCGTTCAAGTAGGTATTCATCAAATAGAGTTGGGTATATTGATATTTTATAGTATCTCAATCTGCCATTCACTTCTCTTTGTAATAGCTTTTGATACTCAGTCATTGTTAACCTCAAAAATAAGATCAGTACCAAGCATGACACCTGGATGATAGGAATGAGTGGTGTTAGAATCTTTAACTCTGTAACTATACTTATTCATATCCTCAATACTTGTAATCATTAGAATCGGTGCTGTGGCCGCAATTGAAATTACAAAGAGACCATTAATTAATAATTTAGATCCTGACAACTCTAAGGTAATTCTCTGAGGAAAGTAATATCTCTGGAATATTAAGAAAAAATACAATGCCATAATTGAGGTTAAAGGCGTGATATAAATCCCACTAACTAACGAGTGTACGAATAAAGAAACTAGTATTGTCAATAGATATCTTTTGATTAGATTCAAAGAACTGAAATATTTAGTGATTATATTTTTTGCATAATAAAACAAAATACTACTAAAAGCTATCAAGCCAATTGTCCCGCTTCCTAAAAAGGCATAAAGCAGTATGTTATGGGGATGTAAGAAACGCGTAACAGCTAAATCTTGTGAGGAGAACCCTATTGCGTGAAAAAGGTAATTAATGTCTGTAATCATAGGAAGAAGAGTCAAGTATATTTTAATTCGTCCACTCGATTCTAAACTAGAGATATGATTAGAATGACCACCTACACTAAATATATATTGAGCAATAAAATACAATATTACACTAATAAAAAAAGTAACAGTAATTAGATGCATATTAAACTTAATTTTTTTAGAGTAAAAATTAGTTATATAAAGAAGCAGAAAAGCACCAAAAATAGAGTATAAGCTTCCCCTAGCTCCAGTATGAAGAAGTAGCATAAAATTTATTGTTAGCAATATTAGCACGAAAGCTTTATCTGGTTTATTCTTTAAAAGAAGAAGAAGTAATCCTAAAGAGGGGACAATGACAGTTTGCAAGTGATTTAACACCCTAATGTTCTTAAAATAAAGAAATATAACCTCATTTAAAGTTTGATCTGCATAAATTACATTTCCTAATATAAATAAAGTATACATAAGTGTTACTGCTGCAGTAAAACGTAAAAAAGAGTAAAGTGTATATTTTTTACCCTTTAATATCATATAAGATATGCAAGTTAATAAAAAAGAAAAAGATATAAATAGTTGTTGACTTTGTTCAAAACCATTATCAATATATGCAGAAAAATATGCTTGAAAAACAGTGAATAGGAAATACAAAATAATTAAATTTTTATAAAAAATAAAAGACTTTATTGCCTGCGAATTGAAGAGTACTTGGTAGAGTATAAATAAAGACAAGACTATCGTAATAATTATTCTATCAAATGTATATGTATCGAAGATTATATTTGATAAGAGAAAATGCGACATAAATACAATGATAAATAATATGAATAAAGCGTTATTTTTCTTGTTTAATATTAGCAAATATAACCTCATAAAGTGTATTGTTACTAACGTATTCTTTTATGTAGTCCATAAATGAGATAGGCAGAAATATATCTATCTTAAGTGTAACTATTTTTTTGATTTCATTTACATTAACAATTTTTATATCAATTTTGTCCGAACTTTTAGCTTTGATCTTGCTCGTTAAATCAAAAACAATTTTATGTGTAAATGCTCCGCTAAAAGGGTTTGTTTTAATAACCATTGGCATTGATAGCACTGCTATTTTTTCTTTGTTATTTAGCAGTTTGGAACGTAAAGAAGATGATATATGCAACCATATATCATTGTTTTTAAGTATAAATTCTCTTTCTTTTAAATTCCTTGGTTTATATGAAAATTCAAGATTACGAGAATGTAAAGTGCTTGTCTCTTGAAGTTTAAAATATACGTTAGCAGATGATACCTTTTTTATTGTTACACTTGTGAAATCTTTATCTTTGAAAGACTGATAGAACTCATTAGATATATTTACAATACTCATGGCTTCAATCTTTTTTAAAAATATTTTCCATATATTGTGAAACATATTGAGCGACATATTTATAATTTTAGACCTCTTATCAGGAGTATAATAGAAGATAATCTGATTACTATTGAACAACGTAGCTACATTGAATTCATCCTTAAAAGTGTCTTCATAAGCTTCCAATATTGAATGAGAAAAAGTATTTTTTACCTCTATAATATGCAAATTATAGAGAGAAGAAAATGTATAAAACTCTGATTCTAAACTCTCTATATTTGACTTTATTTGAAGTAATTTATTCATTATATTTGCTTCCTTATGTGTTATTAATATAATAGTGTGTTTTAGTTTAATTTTATATAAAATGAGTAAAATGTGTATTAAAGAAAGAGGATTTATGCAAAAGTTTATAAAAAAAGTCAACTTATATACTCCAATTAGAAGTAAAATTTGTACATTTATAAGTTTATTTATACTAAGAATATATGAAAAATTTAGAGAATGTTCAGGGG
>NZ_JADGFC010000040.1 GCF_016744025.1 Sulfurimonas sp. | reverse complement strand
GTGTACTAATTAATTTTATTTTTATCTTTTTTTAGGTCGTCCTGCTTTTTTATTTTTATAATCTATCCCTGTTAATAATTTTATTTTATCATAAAAGTTATCATCTCCGCATGGTTTTCCTGTTCTTGTTTTTTCCTTTATAAATTTTATTTGTGTGTTTTCTTGCAAAAATTCTTTATAATTTTCTATATTATCTATCAGCTCATAATTTGATAATAATTTATCTTCTTTTACTAAATTCAATCTATATTTTGCACTTGTATATTTATAATTCCAAGGATAATCAACCATATATGCTTTTACTGGATTCTGCTCCACATATTTTAAGGCATGTAAAAAATGGACTTCATCTAAAGGAGTTGAATAGAATCTTTCTTGAAAAAGATATTCATCGAACGAACACCTCTTTGAGTTATGTGATGCGGTGTATTTGGGATTACAACTCTTCTTATCCTTGCCATTTTTTATCTCCAAAATTTAGATATAAAAAATAATACAAAAATAAAATCTATTTTGCTAAATATATTGCAATTTGCTAATTAATTGGTATCCTGTCCCCGGAATTCTTTGCACTTTAAACTTGAATTGGCGTTTTAAATACAACATTTATTTTCTCAACTGTAGTAAAAATTGATATCTAATGGAGTATTGTGCAAGTTCTAAATAAGCATTCCCATCGAGGACGATGGGGAGGAGGAAAAAATCTATTTTTCTAAATATATTACAATTTGTTAATTAATTGCTATCCTGTCCCCGGAATTTTCTAAAACTTCCAAAACAACTTTAGCTTTAAACTCTGCACTGTATGTTTTTCTCTTGATACTCATTTTTCATCCCTCACTTTTATGCTCTTATTTTATCTTTTTTAATAAGAATATTGTATTAAGTGGTTTGTTTTTCTGGGGACATTATACCTTTTATGGTTGTTGTCTCTTTTGTGTTGATGTTTATGTTGTTAGCTTGAAGATTTGAGTTTGTATGAGTTGCTTGTACATTTGTAGACTCTGAGTTATCTGCACTTGCACTCATACTAAAGCCTGATGTTCCTATGCTTATGTTTACGTTTTTATGTTGAGTATCTTCACTTTGGTCATGGTTATCTTTAGATGCTAGTATGTCTGTTGTTTTAGCATCTATGTTTATGTTTTCATTTGCTTGGAGATTACTTCCTTGTACAGTTACAGTGTTTTTAGCATTAAGGGTAATGTTATTACCTGATATACTTGAAGCTTTACTTCTTTGTTCATACTCTTTTAGTTGTGTCTCTATGGCATCTATATCTAGTTCTAGAGATGCACTCATACCATACGTTGCACTTGAAGCTGCCGCTTTTGCAGTTTTATTGTTTTTAGAAGTGAAGATTAATTTACGAAGATATGGGTTGAAGTTAATTAGTATCCTGTCCCCGGAATTTTGTCCTCGGAATTTTGGGAATTTTGAGAATGATGGGGACTAGGAAAATTTACACTTCAAAGTTATTTAAAATAAATCTTCTTATATTGTTTTTATTATACTCAATATTCTTATTTGCTTTTATGCTATCCACTTCAAAGTCGACATGTTCGCTACAAAAGTCTAATCCCTTATTTACATAAAAAAACAAGTATTTTTTCTCATCTTCATTCATAGTTTCACTATCTTCAATCTTATTTATAGATTTTTTAAATGATTCTACTGCTGTTAAGTATTGACTATTTGTCATTTCATTTCTCGCCTTAATAATTAAAAAAGGTATTTTATCTTCTACATAACTATTTGGCAACTTATTTAAACACTCTTCAACTTTACTATATTCACCTAACCTATGAGCTTTAAAAAGCTTTACAGTTGGGTATAAATATATTAACTTTTTTATAAATTTCATACTTTATCCTCCTAAAAGATTACCTAAAGACTCCACAATATCAACAAATGAATTTCTCCCACTACTTCTAGCCTTATTTGAATTATTGTATGAATCTGCATTATTATTATCATTTACCCATTGTCGTTCTTCCGCTCTTGTTTGTCTAGAACTACCTTGGTGAGACTTTAATTCCTTATTATTTGGTATATTCTTTTTATAGTAATAATTTGGATTTGCATTTGCTTTCTTTTTATCACCCTTTCCAAATTTCTTTAAAAGTCCGAAACCTCCAACTACTGCAGCAAAATATACATTGTTATCTCCAAGTTCTTTATTTAAGGAACTAAACTCAGCATTGTTGACTTAATTAAAAATATGGGGGTTTGAAAACCCTTGCAAACTTCTGTATTTTTAATTAAGTCAAAAAAAGCGAGTTTTTAAACCCCCGTTTTTTTAATTAAGTCCAATTTTATCATTTTTGAAATAAGAAAACAAATTTTACTGGTTCAGTTTTAGGGGTTCATTATAGTTTCATACCAAAGATTATTATAAACTAAAACTCTTGCAGTTGAAGTACCATAATCATTTTCGATGATAGTTGCATACCCAGCTCCTAAAGCTAATAATAATAGTAGTGCAGTGACTTTAAATGAAAATAATATATTAATAAATTTCAAGATAATCCTTTTTTGTTTAATTGTCTTTTGATTGTATAGTAAAAGTGTGTTAATAAAGTGCCAGAAATATTTGATATTGAGTTTATTCTAAAATTAAAAAATACAATAAAATTATTAGATTTATGGCTTAATTAAAAATTTGATATAATTCTACTAACTTTAAATTAAACCACGTAATAACTACTTAAAATAGGTATATATAGAGGTTTAACAAATGATATGAATAGGGTAAATATGACACAAGAAGAATATAAAATATATATAGATAAAGTTATTAGAAGAGTTGAAGCAGCTAGACTTAAAGTAAGTGACTATCATATTGTAAAAATTGTAGCCATAAGCAAGTACTCTGTTTCTAATGAGATATCAAATCTTTACAAGATTGGTCAAAGAGCATTTGGTGAGAATAAGGTTCAAGATTTAAAAGCAAAAGCTGTAGAACTTGAAGATTTACCTTTAGAGTGGCATTTTGTTGGAAACCTACAAAAAAACAAGATAAATAACCTACTCGATATCAACCCTACTCTATTTCATGCACTTGACTCTATAGAGATTGCACAAGAACTTCAAAAGAAGTTAGAAGCTAAAGATATGACTCTAGATGCTCTACTTCAAATAAACTCTGCAAAAGAAGAATCAAAATATGGCTTTATGCCTGAAGTAGCAGCAGATAGATATGCTCAGATTACTAAAGAGTGCCCTAATATTAATCTAAAAGGTCTAATGAGCATTGGTGCACATAGTGAAGATAAAGAGATTGTCAAAAAGAGTTTTGAGACTACTTACGAAATTTACAAATCTTTAGATGGAGCAACTATTTGTTCTATGGGAATGAGTGGAGATTTTGAACTTGCAATAGAATGTGGGTCAAATATGATTAGACTCGGATCGGTAATGTTTAATAAATAATCTCAATTTTAAATATATTTTAGTTATAATAAATATAAACTATGTTTATATTTAAAGGATAATAATGAAAAAAACCATATTTATGGATAAGTACCCTGTCTATTCACTTGAGCTCAATAAGGATGAGATTTCTAAGAAAACTATGCAAGAGATAGTTGAGTACTTTGTAGATAAAATTGAAAAACATCCAGTATCAGTAAATATAGCTGTTTTTGACCACTATACACATACTAAAAATTTAGATGGTCCTATCAACGATGAAATAGTAGATGCTAAAAATGTTATATTTTGCTTTGGTTCAGCAATTCCAAGTTCTAAAATATTAGCAGCAAGACCAAGAAGTATTGGAATATCTGAGTTTAAAGATAAATTTTCAATAGACTTTATAGAAGCACCAAATGAAAAACCACACGATATCATGGAAGCTTGGTCAATGGATTTGAAGAGTAAGTAAAAAAGAGGAATTAAAGGTTTAAGTTTGGAATAGTTAGGGGCTTACCAGCCTCTAACTATCTTATGACAGGCGATACAGTTAGCAGTAAGCTCACCATACTCTCTCGTAGCATCTGAGTAATTTTCAACTGCTATAGCTTTTTTAAGTGCTTTTATATTTTCAGTTACATTTTTGTTAATATTGTGAGTAACTTGAATTTTATTATTGTGTTTAATAAAAGTAGATACATCTACATTTGCAAAAATAGCATTAGCATTCTCAACTACTTTTATACCACTAGAAATATCTTCTTTATTACTGTATAAAAAACCAGCTTGAATCTGATTCATTCCCTGTGTCATTAGACTCATTGTCGCGTTAACTGTAGTTTCATTTGCTAGTGCTAGTACCGAACTTGCAACTAAAGCTAAAATCATTTTCTTCATTTATTTCTCCGTGGTTTTAATGTAATATACTAGTCATATTACACTTTTAAATATTAAAAGGCTATTAATATTTTTTATAATTTATAGTATATTTTATAAAGTGAATTTTAGAAGCACATTTAATGAGGTAAAAATATTTTAAATACTGCTCCATCACTGTTTTGACTCACTTCAAGCCGTCCAGAACAGTGCTCTTCAATTATAATTTTACTCATATAAAGACCTAGTCCAGTTCCACTTTTTTTGCTCTTAGTTGAAAAATAAGGATCAAAGATTTTCTCAATATTATCTTTTAATATTCCACCACCATTATCACTGATTTGTAAAACACCATTATTGTCTTGTTTATAAGAACTTATTTTTATATATGGATCTTTTATTTTTTTTTCAATCAAAACATCTTCAGAATTTTTTATTATATTTATGATTACATGCTTTAACTCATTTGCATATACACTAAACTCACTAATACACTTTAAGTCTTTTATAATTTTTACATTTTTAATCGTTATTGATTTTCCTATAATATTTAAAGCACTATTTATTTCATCACTAAAGGTAGTTACAGTCATCTCTTTTGTTGGTTTAAAAAAATTTCTAAAATCATCAATAGTATCACTTAGATGCTGTGTTTTATTTGCTATGCTATTCATAGAATCTATAATCTTATCTTTTTCGATTTTATCAAGTAAAATATCAAACTGTATAGATGCTGTTGTAATGCTTATTATATTTAAAGGTTGTCTCCATTGATGTGCAATCATGCTTATTATCTCACCCATTTGGGCAAAACGCGACTGCTGAAATATTAGCTTGTCTTTTTTTTCAGCGTCCTTATGTGCTTTTTCCAAATCACATACAATCTCTTGCATCTCTTGAGAAGATACATCAAGTGAATGTTCCATAATACGACGAGTATCAGTATTATCTTTGTATGATTGTTCAACTTCTTTAAGTAACTTTTTAAATGTTATCTCATTAAGTGAAGAAAAAGAGTCTATACCAGCTTTTTTAAGTTGTCTTTTTAATACTCTATTTTCTGTCATATTAATTTTCCATCTCATAAATTAATAAAAGAGTCATTGTTTGATTGTGAAAATCACAACCTCCAGATGGTAGTTTTGATATCTGTCCATAAGAATAAAAACCAACAGTTGAAATATTTGAACTAAGAGCGTAACTTACTGCTTCTATTTCATCTTCAGCTTCTTGTTTTAAAACAAACTTTCTTCCAACACCACTGATACCAATACATAGAGCTTTTTGCTCCTTATCATAGTCTTGGATTAGACATTCAGTCGCTTCTTGAGAACTTTTAATCAAGTCATCAAGATTTGTTCTACCAAATGAGACTATACTATTTTGAGGGATATTTCCAGCAAATATTATACTGTTTTCTTTTTCGTTTATTGCCTTAACAGATCTAAGTTTTGGTTCACGAGAAGCATCTTCATGTAGCATAAGTGGAAAATAAAGTCCTGATAATGGAAGCTCACTTGCATACTCTCCTAAATATCTTTTATATAATTCTAAAGCAGGTTTATTATCTAATGAGTATAAAATATTATTTTCTGAGTGTGTAACATGTCTATCAAATCCAAACCTTGTCCATCCATTTTTACATCCATAATGAACTTGTAAATTATTTCCATACAAACCTACGGCACATATTTCTTTGTTCATTATTTTAGAATTTATAATTAGCCAAGTCTTGTTAAAGTCAACTCCATCTCCAACTAACCCTCCAGCAATTACACAATTTTTAGGAATATTTTCACTTAAACCTTTTGTTAATTCTGATCCATTAGTATTTAAAACATTAGCTAAGACAAATATTGATTTTAAATTATCTTTTGGTAAATCATTTACGATTTCTTTTCCAACCTCATAAGAGTTGGCTTCTTCTATATCTTTTACAATTAGCTTGAAATGGCTAGTATCAAAACGAAGAATAGCCATGGTAATTGAGTTATAAAGGATTTCATTTTCGTATATTTCGGCTGGTGTTGAAGAACCGATAACAGTAGATTTTGGATATATACGAACAATATCATCAATTCCCTCTTTAATATCCTTCATTTGTGTACAAGCAAATAGTATTATTAAAGTATTTTCAGAGTCTAAACTTCTATCAAGGTCTTCATTCCAACTTTTATCTTGAAAAAGATAAGTTTTCATCTGCATAATTTACCTCTATTTTTTTGGTTTAAATCTTACTGCACTGCTTATAGGGTTAGCGATTATATTTTGTTGATACTCTATCATTTTTTCAAAAGGATTTAAAAACTTTTCTAAATCATTTTCTAGTATTTTCTCTATTTCATGCTTGTTTAATAATTCCAATACACTAAGGGTTGACTCTATGGTCGATAAACAAAACTCAGATGGTTGTTGTTTTATCTTAAACTGTGAAAGTTTTGTAGAGTCAAAACTTATATGTCTTAAAGCTTGTAAATTTTTAGATTCTCTTAGCATCTTAAGTGAACAAGACCATGTTGAATCTATAATAAATATTGCCATATCTCTTTTTGTATAAGGGTTATTATGGCTAATATTTAAGGCCTCTTTAGATGGATATAAAACATAACTATCATGCGATGCTATAATCTCGTTTATTTTTTGATGGTTTGAGAAGTCTACACCAACAAATAGTTCCGAGTTTTGCAAGGCTAAATGAGTTAAATGTCCTGTTCCATTTTTGACTTTTTTGAACTCTTTAGGATGCATCAGTATAACGAACTTTGTTTTAGTCTTTACATTATGAACATGCTTACACATACAAGAGCTTGTAGGTCGGTAACACTTATAGCATTTCTCTCTATCGCCAAAGTATGTTTTCATAAAACTCCTAGCACACGAAGTGGCATAATTAAGGGTGTAAAAAAGACCATTTCATCAGTCCATGTGCTAAGTGCTTTTGATTGGCTAGAAAAGATAAGAGCTTCATATTTGAGCTCCCCAAGTTTATCATTTTCATTTATTTTTAGCATCTGTGCTATTTGTACAAACTCTTCGTTTGAAAAACCGTAAACATAAGAATAAACTTGAGAATCACTAGCTTGAATCATTACATTTAAATAAGATGAATCTTTTAATTTCAACTGAACAAGACTTAAGTTATTTCTTTTATACAGCACTTCATACTCTTGTCTGTCATCAAAAATATACATTACACTATATAAACCACCATAGACGAACTCAAAATCAAGCTCAGTCTTAGCTTCTTCGTAAAAGAGTATTCTGCCATTTTCATTTTTTAGTTTATAGATAGTTACAAACAGGTCTTTAAAATTTAAAAATCTTGAGTCTATTAGCTTGTTTGTGAGTAATAAATCATTAGTACTATATTTTAAAACAAGCTCTTTATCTTTGTTTAGGATCAAAGAGCTGGTACTACATCCTGATAAAATAAAGAGACTTAAAAGTATTAAAATAAAAATTTTCATTATACAGCTCCCATATCAAATATATAGTTTTATTATACTACAATTGCACTACTTAAAATGCTGAAAACAGAGGATATTTCTTGTCAAAAAACTATGACCTTATCGTTATTGGAGCTGGTGCAGCAGGTATGATAGCTGCCATAAAAGCTGCAAGAGATTCCAATAGTGTCCTTCTTCTTGAAAAACTATCTCAAATAGGTGCGAAGTTAAAAGCAACAGGCGGTGGTCGCTGTAACCTTACAAATACACTTTCTAATGAAGATTTTATGGCAAAATTTGGACGAGATGGTCGTTTTATGCAAGATGCTATAAATAACTTTAATCACAAAGATCTTATAGAGTTTTTTAAAGAGATTGGTGTTGACACTCATGCACCTGATGGCTTTAGGGTTTTTCCAACTTCTCACAGTTCTGCAACTATTATTTCAGGTCTGAGAGATGAGATGCAAAAAATTGGTATTGATGTTTTATGCTCACAAAAAGTAGAAAAACTTCTTTGTACAGATAATCAGATAACTGGAGTTCAAACACACTCAGATACATTTACAGCTCAAAATGTCATTATTGCAACTGGTGGCTTAGGTTATCCTACTTTAGGTGCCGAGGGTGACGGATATTCTCTTGTCTGTGAGCTTGGACACAATACTACAGAGCTTCATCCAGCTATGATGCCATTAAAAACTAAAGAAATTTGGGTTGCTAAATGTCGTGCAGATACTATAGCCAAAGCTGAGCTTCGAGTAGATATGAAAAAGCATAAAAAACTAAAGGTTTCGGGTGACCTTATCTTTACAAAGAGTGGAATTAGAGGTCCTGTTGTTTTAGACTTTGCAAGAGAGATAACACCACTCATAAGTAAGTATGGAGAAGTTCCTATTTTACTTAATCTTACTAAAGGGATGAATGAAGAGCAGATAACAAAGCACATTAAAGATGCAGCTCTTAAAAACCAAGAAGCAACTATGCATGAACTCATCTCTACCCTACTTCCAAGTCCTCTAGCACTAGAGTTATGTTTGATCAGCGGAGTTGACCCAGATGCAAGACTAAAAGTCATATCTGGACTCTCACGTGCAAAACTAATCAACTATCTTGCATGGACACCACTTACTATTACTGGTCATGATGGATTTAAGATGGCAATGATTACACGAGGTGGAATAGTTTTAAAAGAGATAAATCCCAAAACAATGCAGAGTAAAATAATTAATGGATTGTACTTTTGTGGAGAAGTTATGAATCTAGATGGACCATGTGGAGGATATAATCTCCAGTGGTCATTTGCTAGTGGGCATCTCGCAGGTGAGCTTAAATCATAATTCTTATAATTCTACTATAGTCTCATTATCAGCGTTTAAAAAACCCTGTATTTTTTTATCTTCATATATTATATGCTGAACTAGCCATTTCTCTATAAACATCCCAAGTTCTAGCTCAAATGTTTGGGTATCCATAACTGACATTATTTTTATAAAAGTATTTATCTCTTTTATAATTTGTTCATGTTTTTCACAATGAAGTTCATATAAGGGATATTCTATCTCTTGCATAAAATTTTCTTCATGTTTAAAATGACTCTCAAAATATGTAGAGAGCATAATAAGGACATCTTTGTTCTTCTGTTTACAATTACTATCCTCACCTTTTTCAAAGGCTAAATTTGCTATTTCAAACAATACTTGGTGTTCTATATCAATATCATCTTGTCCTATAAGAATTGTTTCTACAAAGAATGCTAGGTCTTTTTAAAACTCTTTTATATTTAGATCATAGATCTTATCAAGTAGAATTTTCATACTTTCAGTTATATGTTTATGAAGAACTAGATGTTCTTTAATCTTGGGATATTGAATAACACGCATAAAGCTCTCTTCATGTGAAAAATGGACTTGAATATATTCGTTAAGAGCATGTATTGTGTGTTTTATTTTAGCTTTACGTAAATCGGGAGTAACAGGTTCAAAAGCTTCGGAGGCTATATCAAAAAGATATTTATGTTCTGTATCTATTACGGAGTGTCCCAGAGTGTATTCTTGTTACCATGATATGTCATACATATTCACTCCTAGTAATCAAGATAATAATCTAGCATTTAAATACTTTAGTGAAAAAGAAATTAATTTGAAGTTAAAGGTTCGAGGGAGTATAAAGAAAAAGACCATATGAAAGATAAAACCTTAAATGGTCATAAATAGAAATTATTTAGTCGGAGAACTAAACACTGGTGATACTATTTTTTTGAAGATTTCTTTTTTGCTTTTTTCTTAGCAACTTTTTTTGCAACTTTCTTTTTAGCAGCTTTCTTTTTAATAACTTTCTTCTCTGCAGCTTTTTTTGCAACTTTCTTAGCTACTTTTTTCTTTAGTTCTTTTGCCATTGATGGATCCTTTTAGGGTTATTTTATGACTTATTACTTACTTTTAGTAATAAATTATAGTGATTATACACTTTATATATATTATTGTCAACAAATTTGCTATAATTATGGTTACAAATAGATTACAAAGAATTATTATGACATTTATAGATTTTAAAAAATTACTACTAGATGCTGAGATTAGTCTTCCTAAGTTTAGCAAACTCATAAAAGTAAGCGAGAAGAACATTCAGTCTTATAAACAAAAAGGTGAAGTGCCAAATACTATAGCTGTAGTAGTTACATGTTTTGCTTCTATGCATAAAGAGGGAATAGACTTTCGTGAGATTATTGAAGCTTTAGAGTTAACTGCTAAAATAAAAAAAGGTGCAGGTTTCGCTAAAAAAAAGAAACCTGCTAAAAAAACTGAAGAGCTAGAAACAGCTCCAAAAGACTAAGTCAAAAAAGTCTTTAAGTTTTAAACTGTTCTAGTTTATTAGTTAGAGACTCAGTTAACTGATTTAAGTGCTCAGATGCAGAAGCTATCTCTTCTACACTTTTTGCATTGCTACTTGAAATAGAATTAATTTCACTTATTCTACTAGATATTAAATTTACTTCTGAACCAGTACGTTCAAAGTCTTGTACAGTTTTATCACTAGTTAGTGTTGCATTATTTACAATCTCAGTAGTTTTATTAATTTTACTCTCTACCTCTGTAGAAATCTCTACTAGTTCATTCATCAGCTTTGAATTAATTTCCATATGCTCGCTTGCTGTACTACTTGATTGCACAATTATATTTATAGTAGCGTTTATTTCTGTCAATGTTTTTTGTGTTCTTTCAGCTAGTTTTCTAACTTCATCAGCAACCACAGCAAATCCTCTACCGTGCTCACCTGCTCGTGCTGCTTCTATGGCAGCATTTAATGCTAGTAAATTAGTCTGTTCAGCAATATCAGAGATAACACTTAATACATCTTTAACTTGATCCATATCTTTAGAAAGAGATTCTATATTTAAAGCTAGTTCAGCTTCACTTTCTGCACTATTATTTACTTTAGAAGTTAAATTAATTATTTCATCTCTTGCTTCATTAAGCGTTGAGTTTGCTTCTAGCATCTCTTCCTTATTACGTTTAGACACTTCAACTGCCAATATTATTTCATCATTTATTGCTGTAGTTTGTTTAGTAGTATCTCTTATAATTTCTACAGATTTTTCTACATTTTGTCCAACAAGGAGAGACGTTGTTGAAAGTTCATGAGATATAGATGAGTTCTCAGTAGAACTATTTTTTGCATCTTTAATGGTATCTCTAAGTTCTAAAAACATCTTATTTAAGTTTTGAGATAATTTACTTAGTTCATTATTTTCATCAATTGGAATGGATATAGATATATCTTTATTCTTTGTTATTTGGTTAATCGCCACAGAAATTTTTTCTATTTGAGAATTGATATTTTTAATAATAATATAGGTAAAGATTACAATAATAAGCAGTAATATAATAAAAGCAATTATCATAACTGTTGTAATTGTCTCTTCCTTTTCTTTTATCTTAGTTTTCGTAGTCAATAAAAGTTCTTCGAGTGAAACATCTGTTTCATGTAATGTATTTCTAAGTTTGCCCAATACTCCATCTTTTGGAGTTAACCCCATCTTTTTATAAGCATCTACTAAAGTGTGGAAATCTTTTTTATAATCATTTAAAAGTTCTGTAGTTTTATCAGACTTTTTAGAATCTTTCAAAAAAGATTCTATTGATTTGTCAAACTTATTAAGATATTTCAAATCACTTCTTAGCATAAAATCTTTTTCTGCACGGCGAAGCATAAGCATATCAACTTGCAGGTTATGGTTAGACCCTTTTTTAAGTAACTCTTCCAAATTATGTACACTTGCTCTTAATGAGCCATATAAAGCATCTTTAGAATTTAAACCTATACTTTTTTGAATAGATATTACTTCATTAAAATTATTTGAATATTTATCAACTATATTCTTTAAATCAAGAACTTTTTCTTGATTTATTCCATGCGTTTTAAAATCAGAAGATATTTTTGTTAGATACTTTAGTAATACTTGATAATTACTTTTAAACTTATCTTGATACTTCAAATCTTTTCTAGACAAGAAATCTTTTTCATTTTTACGAAGTTTTAAAATAGTAGCTTCTACACTTTTAAGCTCGAACTTTATTTGTGATAATTCATTCATATCTTTTGAATCTAAGTAGAAGAAAAGGCCCAATACACAAAATGACAAAATTGATATTCCAGAGAGAGCTATTAAATGTGCTCTAAATGTACTTAATAAAAACATTATCGATTCCTTTAATTAAAATATTTAATAATATATTCTATCAACTTATATATTAATAAGAAATTAAAAAAAATAAATAATTAGTGATATTGAACTATTTAGGGACAATTTGTATCAGTAAAATGCCTAATAGAAGCAAAACCATAAGCTTTACTCTCTTTTATGTCTTTTATGTGATTTTCTGTTACTACTCCTCCAAGAGCAATAACTTTTATTTTACACTTTTTTAAAATATCTTTCAAATCATCTATTCCCTTTGGTTTACCCTTACCAGGAGATGCAAAGATGGGACTATATGTAACTGCATCTGCTCCAAGAAACTCTGCTTTTAAGACTTCTTCATGAGTGTGTGTACTTATAATAACTTCGAGACCAAGTTCTTTTGCTTTTTTTATATCATCAAACTGAGTTGATGTAAGATGCACGCCACTTGCCTCAAGAGTTTTTGCTAGCTCTATATTTCTATGTATAAAACTTTTTAAATTTGAAAACTGATTGCAAACTTCTACAAAGTGAGATGCTTGAATATCATAGTTTGGATTTGACTTATCTCTGTACAGAGCATACGAGGGCATATGCTTTTGAATCTGTTCATGTAAAATATTGCGAAATATTGCAGGAGTATCTGTGTAGAACTCTCTTGAAGTTATAAGATACTTCTTCATATCTTATCTTAAAAGAGGGTTTGCTGATCGTTTTTTAGGAACTACAAAATCAACTTTTTTAGCTTCTTCTTCACTTTCATATCTCTGAGTAATACCATTTACATGGTACTCTAATCGATTAAGTAAGTAGAGTTCATCAGTGCTATATTTTTTCTTTGCATCTATTATAAAATTTTGTAAAAATTCTAATTTTTGAATCTCTTCTTCAAACTCTATACTCTTTACAATAGCACTGATTTCATCATATTCATCACCACAAGACTCTAAAAAGTCATATGACAAATCTATAGTTTTCATAGTATCTAGTGCTCTAGAAAACTCAAAATGATTGTATAACATACAACCCACAAAATATTCAACATCTGAACTCTCAAACTCTGAATATTGTTTTTCTTCATCAAGAAAATGCTTATGCCAAATTTCTAAAATCTTTTCTGTTTTTTTATCCATGTGAAATTATACCCTATAGCAATTAATAAAGCTTTTAGTGACATATAAGTGACACAATTTATTATGAGTGTTTAAATCATCTTCCATTAAAATTCCCGTTAGAAAATTAAATGGAGTTTGCTGTGGTTGAAAATATTTTAAAGAGAAATGGTACACATAAAGAGTTTTTATCATTTAAGATTGAAGATGCAATTAAAAAAGCTTTTAAAAGTGAACACATTACTTATGATAGTTCTATATTTTTTAATGTTTTAGATCGTCTAAAAAGCAAACGTGTTGTTGCTGTTGAAGATATCCAAGATGCGATAGAAAAAGAATTATACAATGGAAGATACTTTGATGTAATGCGTTCTTTCATTCTTTATAGACACATGCATAAGATGCAAAGAGACACTCTTTTAGATGAAGATACAACTTATATCAACTCTACTCAGACGATAGAAGAGTACATCAACAAAAGTGACTGGAGAATCAAAGCAAACTCTAACACTGGTTACTCAAATGCAGGTCTTGTTAATAACACTGCTGGTAAGGTTATCGCAAACTATTGGTTAGATAAAATCTATTCAAAAGAAGAAGGTCATGCTCATAGAGATGGTGATTATCATATCCATGATTTAGACTGTCTTACTGGTTATTGTGCTGGTTGGAGTCTTCGTGTTCTTTTAGATGAAGGGTTTAATGGTGTTCGTGGTAGAGTTGAAAGTGATGCTCCTAAGCATTTTCGTGAAGCTCTTGGACAGATGGCTAACTTCCTTGGCATCTTGCAAAGTGAGTGGGCTGGTGCTCAAGCATTTTCATCGTTTGATACTTACTTAGCACCTTACGTGTTCCGTGATAAACTTCCATACAAAGAAGTTAAAAAAGCTGTTAGAAGTTTTATCTATAACCTTAATGTTCCAGCACGTTGGGGTCAGTCTCCATTTACAAATGTAACTATTGACTGGACAGTTCCTGATGACCTAAAAGATCAAATTCCTACATCAAAGACTCTTCACCTATTTAAGAATCTTCTTGATAGTGAACTAGAAAATGAAGCTAAACTAAGAGGATGTGATTCTCTTGAAAATATGACATATAAATATTTTCAAGCAGAGATGAACCTGATAAACAAAGCTTACTATGAAGTAATGACAGAGGGTGACAAGACTGGTCAACCTTTTACATTCCCTATTCCTACTGTAAATATTACAGAAGATTTCGATTGGCATGGTGAAAACACTGACATTCTTTTTGAAAACACTGCAAAAATCGGTTCTTCGTACTTTCAAAACTTCATTGGTTCTCAGTATAAAAGAGATGCTGATGGAAACTTAGTAGAAAATGAAGAAGCTTATAAACCTGGGCATGTTAGAAGTATGTGTTGTAGACTTCAACTTGACCTAAGAGAGTTACTAAAACGTGGTGGTGGACTTTTTGGAAGTGCTGAGATGACTGGAAGTATTGGTGTTGTTACACTAAATATGGCTAGACTTGGTTTTCTTCACAAGGGTGATAAAGACGCACTAATGGCTCGAATTGATCAACTTATGGATTATGCTAAATCTACATTAGAGAAAAAAAGAGTTTTTGTTCAAGATATGTATGACAGAGGTCTTTATCCTTATACTGCTAGATATTTACCAGGATTCAAAAATCACTTCTCAACTATCGGTGTAAATGGTATGAATGAAATGATTAGAAACTTCACTAGTGATAGTTATGATATTGCAGCTGAAGATGGAATAAAACTAGCACTTGACATTTTAAACCATATGAGAGACAAAATGGTTATCTATCAAGAAGAGACGGGTAACCTTTACAATCTTGAAGCAACTCCAGCAGAGGGAACTACTTATAGATTTGCTAAAGAAGACAAGAAGAGATATGGTAACTCAATTTTACAAGCTGGAATGGATGATAATATCTACTATACAAACTCATCTCAAATCCCAGTTGATTTAACAAATGATCCTTTTGAAGCACTTACACTTCAAGATGATTTACAGTGTAAATATACAGGTGGAACTGTTCTTCACCTTTACATGCAAGAAAAAGTTAGTTCAACTGAAGCATGTAGAAAACTAGTTAAAAATGTTATCTCAAACTTTAGACTTCCATACATCACTGTTACTCCACTATTTTCTATATGTCCAAAACATGGATATATGGCTGGAGAACATGAGTATTGTCCAAAGTGTGATGATGAACTGATTCATGAACAAGAAAACATCAAATTAGAAATTTCGTAAACCAAACTTAAAGGAAAATAAAATGAGCAAAAATGAAACATTAGCGTTATTAAATGACAAAAGACAAAAGTGTACTGTATACACAAGAGTAATGGGATACCACAGACCTGTTGAGAGTTTCAATGTAGGAAAAACTGGTGAACATAAAGAAAGAAAGCAATTCACTGAATACTAAAAAATCAGTCTTTGATATAACAAAGTTTACTCATGTTGACTACCCTGATCATCTAGCTTGTATAGTTTGGTTTAGCGGATGTAACATGAGATGCGACTATTGTTATAACAAAGAAATAGTCTTTGCAAAAAGTGGTAACTACACTACTAACGATGTTTTAGAGTTTTTAAAAACACGTATAAACCTTCTCGAAGCTGTAGTCCTCTCCGGTGGAGAAGCAAGTTCTCATGATTTAGTAGACTTATGTAAAGCCATAAAAAAACTTGGCTTTAAAATAAAACTTGATACAAATGGAACATACTTTTCACAAATAAAAAAGTTAATAGAACTAAACCTTCTAGACTTCGTAGCACTTGATTACAAAGCCCCAGAAAATAAGTTCACTCAAATCACACACTCAAACAAATACAATGATTTTTCAAAAACACTAGACCTTCTTATAAATGAGTTTAAAGACTTTGAAGTAAGAACAACACTTCACAATGACCTTTTAAATACTGATGATATAAATGCTATCGTTAAAGACTTAACTACTAGAGGTTATAACAAAAACTATTACATACAAAGATTTCAAGATACGGGAGAGTCAATCGCAGGTATTGGACTTGCATCTAACTCTTTTGATGAGAGCTTATTATCAAATGATTTAAATATTATATGGCGTTAACATAAATCAACTTATTTATTCCATTTATTGGATAAAATAGAGCATTAAAAATATAGGAGTAGATTCTATCATGCAGACAGAAGACCTGAATTCTAAACTAAACAAACGTGAAAGATATAAAGCCAGACTAAAACCAATAGAGTATTTTAAAGAGTTTGAAAACATTGATTTTGAAAATCTTGGAGAAGGAGATAGGTTTTTCCTTCAAGACTTTGGTATCTTTACTACAGACTTCTTAGAAGATGAATTTACTATACGTCTTCGTATTGCTGCTGGAAAACTTACTCACGAACAATTCTCTTACATCGCCGATATAGTTGCTGAGTATGACCTTACTGTTATTACAACAGCTAGAGGTGGTCTGCAGATTCACGGAGTGGACGAAGAAAATGTTTTAGATATTTGGAAAAAGTTCAATATGAATGGTCTTACTACATGGCAAAGCTTCGGTGACAATATCAGAAATATTGTTTCAGATGTTTTTGACGGTCGTGGAATCTACTCAGAGATAGAAACTTACCCTATAGTTATGCAGATGCAAGACTACATCATAAAAAATCCTCGTTATGTAGGAATGCTTCCTCGTCGTGTTTCTATTGGTATATCTGGAAATAGTGCTAGTGTTACATCATTTTTTGCAAATGACTTGTATTTTGCTCTTGCAAAAAAAGATGGTGTTTATGGTTTTAATGTTTACATGGGTGGAAAAAATACAGAGATAGCACAAGATACAAATATCTTCTTACTTCAAACACAAGTATTTGACTTCTTTAAAGCATTTGTAGAAGCGTTTTATCTACATGGTTCTCGTTTTTCCCGTTCTAAAACTCGTCTATTTTATCTTATAGAAGATATTGGACTTGATGCCTTAAAGTCATTTATAGAAAAAGAGTATGGCGAGCCATTTGAGTCGGGTGGAGAGTTACAACTAGACAAAAAATTATTTTCTGCAAATGAAAAACTAAAAGATGGAACTTACTCTTACTGCTATCAAACAGACTTCGCTAGACTAAGTGTTGATGAGATGAAAGAGATATCTCAGTTTGCATCCCAGAATGATGTAGAGATTAGAATCGGAGTTGATCAAAATATCTACCTTCTTGGTTTAAAAGATGAGTCAACTCCTTTTGCATCTCCAAAAGAGAGTTCAACTATCATTGCTTGTGCTGGTAATCTTTGTCCTTACTCTTTTTGGAGTATCAAAAATGAAACTCAGTACATACCACTTACTAAGATAGCCCAACATGGAATTACAGTTGGATTTTCTGGCTGTATTAAAGGCTGTGGAAGACATAGACATACAGACATTGGTCTAGTTGGTCTAAAAACTAATAACTTTGGCGATACAGATGGAGGAGCAAGAGTATTTATCGGCGCTGTTCATACAACTGGTCAAAGCATAGGACGTATGTTATTTACTATGGTTCCTTTAGTTCATCTTCATAACACTCTTGCGGTTATCATAGAGATATATGAACAAAGTGGCTATAAAAACTTCGAAGAGTTCTCAGATGCTATTCTTAACAAGTATTCTGAAGGCTTCTTAGCTCTATGGGTATTGGCAAACATACAAACGAGTAAAGCTTTAAAGTTAGAACCTACTGATTCAGGATTTGAGTATGAAAAAACCCTACTTCAAAGTAACTTTGCTGATGTAGATTTTATAGAATCAATTGATGAAGAGTTTTCAACTTCGGTAAGTGCTCTTGCTAAAAAGCTATGGACTGTAGCAGGTGAAGATCCTAATTATAAACCAAGAATAAATAGAGTGAACTTCCGTTAATGAAAATATTAATTATAGCTATTATGAGTATTATTGTGCTATCAGGTTGCATGACTCATGTCAATGCAAATTTTAATGGTAAAAAGAGTGGAATTGGTGTAAATACAAAAATAACTCGTTAAATAAAGTTTTTATATTTCTCCAAATATATAAAGACTAAGCATTCAAAATAATTAAGTATTTCTGCTTCAGTCTAATGCAAAACTCATATGTTATACTTTAGACATGAATAATATGAATAATTTAGAGACATTTATTGAGTTATTACCAGATTTAGCATTTTTCAAAGACATGAAAGGTTTATATACGCATTGTAATTCTGACTTCCTCAGTTGTGTAAATAGAGATAAAAAAGACATTATTGGTAAAACAGTATTTGAAATATATTCAAATGAAAATGCAATTAGAATCAAACAAAATGATGATGAAATTTTAGAGAGTAATCATAGAAAATCTTACGAAGAAACGTTCATCAACAACGATGGGTCTATTACATATTTTAAAACTACAAAACAGGTTTTACATGATGAATCTGGAAAGAAACTAGGACTTTTTTGTATTGTTAGAGATATAACAGAACGAAGAGAGTATAAGTTAATATATGAAGACAATCATCTAATCTTAGAATATATTGCTAAAAATGACGACCTACAATCAACTCTTAATAAAATTGTATATTTAGCACAGCAGAGGAATAGAGGTTCTAAATGTTCTATACTTTTACTAAATGATAGTAAAAAAAACCTTTTAAATGGAGCGGCACCTAGTTTGCCTGATTTTTATAATGAAGCAGTTAATGGTTCAGAAATCGGCGAAAAAGTAGGTTCATGTGGCAGTGCTGTTTACAAACAAGAAAGAGTTATAGTTGAAAATATTGATACACATGAAAACTGGAAAGACTTTTTAAAGTTCACACAAAGAGCTAACCTTCATGCCTGTTGGTCTGAACCTATATTTTCTTCAGAAGGTGAAATACTCGGAAGCTTCGCAATTTATAACGCCAATTCCAACAACAAGTGCAATTTCCACCTAAATTAGCTAGCTAATCTTTTACTCATTTCACTGAAAAACACTTCATACGGAGTTTTGTAT
>NZ_JADGFC010000194.1 GCF_016744025.1 Sulfurimonas sp. | reverse complement strand
TTTAAAGTAGTAGAAGAAGTTACAGTTCTAGAACTAAATAAAGTACGTACAAGATTATTATATGTTAAAGGACAAGTACCAGATTGCCATTTTGCAAATACAAAAGAAGATAAAAGAATTAGGAGTGTTAGTATTTTTTTCATTTGTAGTCCCTAACAGTAAGAGCTATAGTGAGTACTTTTTTTTCTTTTATAGTTTTTGTACTTTTAAAAGGAATTCCAAGGATTGGGATATCTCCTAAAAATGGATTTTTAGATTTAGCATGAGTATCTTTTTCATATAGAACACCACCAATTATAATGGTTTGATTTTTATTTATAGTAAGAGTTGTTTGATAACTTTGTTTTGAAGTGATTGGAAGTCCAGAAGTACCGCCGACTACATTTTCATTATTTAATTTTATTGTTAACTTACACTTTTTATCATCTATTATTTCAGCTTTTACAGAAATTTGTAAACCTATATCAAGAACATTATAATTAGTAGTTTCAGCAGAAAGGTCATCATTTTTAGTTTTTGAAGATATTACCCTAGTAGTTCCACCTGTTGTAATACTGGTTGTATAACCATTTGTTACTAGTATGCGAGGTTCGTTTATAACTTTTGAGATATCATTAGATTGTAAATATTCGAAAAAGTATGAAAGTGATAAAGTATTTGCTATGCTCGTACCATTCAAAAACATATTGAGAGCTAATTGTAAAGAATCTTTAGCTGATGTAGTTACATATAAAGGTTTAGATTTTGCTTTTAAAGTAAGTTCATTTTTTAGTTTTAGTAAATCGCTATAACCACTCTCAAGTATAGTTACTCTTATATCTACAGTTTTATTTTTATAAGGGTCTATAGGAAGTGGAATATCATAAGACTTTACCATTTTTTTAATAACTTTAATTTGCTTAGGAACAGCATTACAATAAAGCATATCTTCACTAAGAGTACAACTATCTTTTAAATTTTCAACATGAACTTCAAAATTTTTAGTATTTCTGTTTTTAAATCTATAAGAAAAATACTGTAGATCAGTCACAGGAGAAACTATATAAAAATCATCTTTTTTATTTAGTGCCAAACCATTAGCATTTATAAGAGATTTAAAATAAGAAAAGAGTTTTTTAGTAGAAATAACTTTACCAACTCTAAGATAAACAATTTTATCTTTAAGAGATTGTTGGAGAATAATATCTTTATTAGTTTCTAAAGATACAGTAATTGCTAAATCTTCAAGATTGATTTTTCCACCCTCAAAGTAAATATTTTTAGAAAATAGAAATAGAGGTAAAAGTAAAAGTATTAAATATCTCATTTGATACTCTTTGCATAATTCCAGATGATTTGAAGTGCAATTTTAGAGGGAATAGCGATTAGTAAAACACCAAAAATAGCAGAGAAGAAATAGTTAGTAGCTAATGAATCAGAAATATTAAAAACAGCAATAGGTTCTAAAGCACAAAATGCAAATGTATTTAGGAAAATTAAAAGTAAAAGTATTTTTTTCATTTTGGTACAATCCAAAGAATAATAAAAGCATAAGCGATACCTATTAAAGAATCAAGAAATGCTCTATCTTGTGAGATTAAACCAAGATTATCAGTTGTTGCAAAAGAATAAGTAAGGGATATTAGAAATAAAAATAAGATTTTCATTTGTACTATCTCTTTTTTATAGCTTGAACTATAACAGCAAAACCAAGATACAAAATTGCACAACCAAATAAACCAAGTATTGTATTAGTAACAATTACATAATCAATCATTTTAAACCTTTAAAAAAAAAGGGGAATTTATCCCCTTAGTAAGATTATCTTTTTTTGATAGCACCAAAAAGCCAAGCGATACCAGCACCTAAAATAACAAGACCAAAAACAGAAACATAAACAGTAGAAACACTTGTAGAAACAGTGTCTATACCAGTAGTTGCCGCAGTTTCAACTGTTTTAAGAGTTGTTGCTAAATCAGCATGTGCAGGAGTACCACTGAACAAAGCACCTACAGAAGCACCAACAGCAATATAAGCTTTAGTTGAAGTTTGTAAAATAACTTCACCAACTTTTTTTACAGAATCAACAGCATTAGAAACTGCACCTTTTACAACATTAAAACCTTGTTTAAGAACATTCATCCTAAACCCCTTTTTATAGAAAGTAGGCGAAACTCGCCCCTAGTAAAGGCACTTGTATAAAATGCCTTTTAAGGAGGAACTTAGAGGGTCTTTAAGAAACTTTTTTAGTATCCACACTAGAAAGTTGCTTCAATAATTCACTTGCACTTTTACCGAGATTTACAGCGTAGAAGTCATTCTCTTTTTTAGGGAAAGCACCTTTGCATGTAAAGATTTGTTTTTTCTCTCTGTTTTGCTTTGCTAAAGCAGTGCCAAGAGCTAAGATTTCACTTTCTGAATCACCTTTGATATGGAAAACTAATAACTCTTCAGTTTGAACTAGTTCTTTATCTTTACTCTTAATATCTTCATTTTCAAAGATTGAAGAAGTATAAAGAGATAATCTATAAAAAGGTTTATCAAGAGGTTTTCCATCAAAATCTTTTTCCATAAAGGTATGTTCCATTCTGTAATCTTCTATCTGATAAGTTAGGTCAAAGCCATTTACAATAACGTTTGATTCTACTGGTGTAGCTCCTACAACAAATTTGTTTTGTTTATCTTTTAATAGTTCAGGAAGTAAGTTTAAAAATGTTTTTGCATTGTCTATTGCATATGCATAATATTTACGAGCTTTTTGATTGTCTTTTAAGTAAGGTTTTTGGAATACACCAACATGAAGAGGTAACATCATTTCATTTACTACTAAGTACTCTTTAAGAGCTTTAGTTAGTTTCATAGCTTCAAGTCTAGTTTCACAAGGGATTACAACGTCAATGCGTTGTGTATATGTAAATAACTCATAATCAGGGTGTTGATATGTGTTTTCCGTGGTTAGGACAACGTGGTCTTTATGAGGCCATTTTGTACCGACTGTAATCATGTGAACTTTTCTAAGAAGAACTTCAGCTTGATAAGCTTGTTTTAAGACTGTTTGCATTTGTAGCACCTTTTAATGTTTGTAGCTATCACTTACCTACATCAAGGGGAGGATTGCTACATAATCCCCTTGTGGAAAATTTTAAGGACGATTCGGGTCACGAATAACAAAAAGCACTTTTATAAAAATGTTATAATAAGAACAAATCTCAAAGGGTTTAACTATTAACTAGTTCTCCTCGAGTTATGATTGTAAATATACTTTACATTTATAAGTTAAATTGTAAGGCATATTTACTTAAATATAGTTTAAATTTTTAATAATATTAAGTATATTTACAATTTTGAGTAAAAAAGGAGGTTATATTGACAAGAACAGAACTTGCAAAGCTTTTAAATGTATCAAGACCTACTTTAAACAGTTGGGAAAAAGAAAAACCAGATTTAGTAAGATTAATAAATCAAGGACTTGTACTTGATG